>JALOBQ010000006.1:0-2855 GCA_023228185.1 Candidatus Omnitrophota bacterium | reverse complement strand
ACGACATTAATCGGCCAGAAAACAGCGACTACCCCGGAAGGCAGAAAGAAGATCGGCCAGGGCAGCCCTTTAAAAATAACGGAAATGCTTAGCCTGCTTCCCGGAGTTTGCTTTGCCGAAAGAGTTTCATTATATAACCCTCAAGCTGTGCGCAACGCAAAAATTGCCATTAAGCAGGCGTTCCAAAATCAACTGGATGGCTTGGGTTTTTCTATCGTAGAGATACTTTCTCCTTGTCCGACTTATTGGGGGCTGTCCCCGATAGCTGCGCTTAAATGGATAGAAGAAGTTATGCAGAAAGAATTCCCCCTGGGGAGGATCAAATGATCGAGCGGATAATTATCGCCGGATCCGGCGGCCAGGGAGTAATGCTTTTGGGTAAAGTAATTGCTGAGGCAGCGATGCGTAAGGGTTGTTTTGTTACTTGGTTGCCCGCATATGGCCCGGAAGTCCGCGGCGGCACAGCGCATTGCACGGTTGTTATTTCTGACCAGGAGATCGGCTCGCCTTACGTGAATAAAGCTGATACTTTGATCATTTTGAATCAGCCGTCTTTAGATAAATTTAAAAGTAAACTAAGCCCAAAAGGTGTTTTAATACTTAACGCTTCATTGGCTTCCAGCGCTAAATTGGCTAAAATCAAGGTTTTCTATTATCCTTTTACGGACCTCGCCTTGAAATTAGGCAATATTAAAATAGCCAATATGGTGGCTTTAGGTTGTTATTTAGCGGATAAAAAATTATTTTCGCTAAATGATATATTCAATGTTTTTGAGTTTATGACACAAGGAGCGAACAGCAATTTAGTGGAGATTAACAAGAAAGCTTTGCAAGAAGGAGCGAAATTAAAAAATGGTTAGAGTAAGGTTTGCGCCCAGCCCAACGGGCAATTTACATATCGGCGGCGCGCGCACGGCGCTGTTTAATTGGGTGTTTACGCAGAGCCAAAAAGGGGAATTTGTTTTAAGGATCGAGGATACGGATCAAGAGCGTTCCAAAAAAGAGTTTGTTGATGAAATCCTTTTTAGCCTCCAGTGGCTTGGTTTTAAATGGGACGAAATTCATTATCAGAGCAAGCGTTTTGATATTTACCGCGCGTATGCCGATAAATTACTTAAAGAAGGTAAAGCTTACATTGAGCGGTCTGCGGAAGGTAAAGAAGCGGTAATTTTTAAGGTTACCCCGCAAAAAATTCAGGTTAGCGATATCATCCGTGGTAATATTGAGTTTGACGCAAGCACAATCAAAGATCAGGTGCTGATTAAATCCGACGGCACGCCTACTTATAATTTCGCCTGCGTAGTCGATGACGCGCTGATGAAGATTTCGCATATTATCCGCGGCGATGACCATATTTCCAATACACCCAAACAGGTGCTTTTTTACCAGGCAATGGGTTTTGATTTGCCGAAATTCGCGCATCTGCCTTTGATCATGGGTATCGACGGCGGCAGGCTTTCTAAAAGAACCGGCGCTACGGCAATCAGCGATTATCGGAAAATGGGTTACCTCTCAGAGGCCTTGGTCAATTATTTGTTATTGCTTAGTTGGGCGCCTGATGCGAATCAGGTATTAATCAGTATGCCGGAAGCGATAAAACAATTTGAATTAAAAAATGTGAATAAGACCTCGGCTACTTTTGATATTAAGAAACTTGATTGGATCAATAATCAGTATTTAAAAAACGCCGATCCGGAAAAGTTGTTGTTTGATCTTCTGCCGCAACTGAAAGAGAAAAAATATATCGGCCAAGGGGATTTTGATAAGGAATATGTTTTAAAGATTATAAAATTATTTCAGCCCCGCCTGGCGCACGTGAACGATTTCCTGGATTGGGCGGATTTTTTCTTCTTAGACCAGATAAATCTTGATTCGGTTGCGCGTGAAAAATATTTAGCTACGAATCTTTCTAAAGAATTTAAGTTTTTTATTCAGGCGCTTGAGGGGTTGAAAGAATTTAATGTGGAGAATATCGAGCAATGTTTTCGGGAGAGCGTGGCAAAACTTAATCTTGAGGCTAAAGTTTTAATCCACCCGATCAGGGTCGCTTTAACCGGGAAAACTATTGGCCCGGGGTTATTTGAAGTGATATACTATTTAGGCTTGCAGCGGGTCAGGGATAGATTGTTAAAATCAATGGAAGGGAGGCTGTAATGGCAAAGGGATACGCTCTATTGGCGTTATTTATTTTTCTATTTACTTGTGCCGGTTGTGAAACGACTAAAGGGGCTGCTTCGGGTATGGCCGCCGATTCCAAAAATACATGGCAGAATGTCAGCGAAATGGTTGGCGGAAGCGACCAGTGGATAAAAGAGAACCTTTGGTAGTTTTAAGCGCACCTTGAAAAAGTGCTCCGGAATATGTTATAGTTAGTTAGAAGTATTGATCAAACGGCAAGGGAAACTACCAGCGGGCAGGCAATGCCCAGTAATCAAAAAGCTAAAATTTCCCTTGCCGTTTTAATTTTCTCGCCTTAAAGCCGTTTAATAATTCCCTTGATTTTGCTATTTTCCCAGGCTATACTTCTTACTATTGCCCTGTCGTCTAATCGGTAGGACTTCAGCCCAGAACCAGAACACAAGGGCTGTTTAGACACCCAGGTGTTCGGTTCTGGGCTGCCCAGTACCGATAAAGGCAGGAAAGCTTTAAGGTTGATTTTAAGAGATAGCTTGATAATTTAATAACTTTGCCCTGTCGTCTAATCGGTAGGACTTCAGATTCTGGATCTGACTATCATGGTTCGATTCCATGCGGGGCAGCCAATTGCAAAAGAGGGCCAGTTCTATTTTTTAAATCGCCTAGTTTTAAAATAGACCTGGCCCTCTTTTTCTGTAGGTATGTGAAATTAAAGTATG
>JALOBQ010000067.1 GCA_023228185.1 Candidatus Omnitrophota bacterium | reverse complement strand
AATAATGATTTTTGTTTCCGGGCTCACCCGCTGGATCCTGCTGATCACATCCAAACCGCCGAGTTTAGGCATAGAAATATCCAAAAGCATAATATCCGGTTTGAATTCTTCGGCGGCTTTTAACGCTTCTTCGCCGTTAGACCCTTCCGCGCAAACTCCGTATTCAGAGTGTTTGGCTAAAACACTTTTTATCCCTGCGCGGATTATGTCATGATCATCAATGATTGCGATCCTTATAGCCATATTTTATACAGGTAGTTTAACAATAATCACCGTGCCCTTGCCGGGGGCGGAATTTACGCGCATTTGGCCGTCTAAAACTTCTATGCGTTCCTTTAAACCCAAAAGCCCCAGGCGGAATTTATCTTCTTTGCGCCTGAATGTTTTCTGATTTACCGGGCTAAACTCAAAACCCAATCCGTCATCCTGATAAAATAATTCCACGCCAAAATCATTTTTGCTTAAAGTTATTTTTACGTTTTTCGCCGAAGCGTGCTTAGCCATATTCGTAAGCAGCTCCTGAATTACTCTATAGATCAACAAATTATATTCCGGCGCAAGGCTTAGCCCTTCAGGAAGTTTGTTGAATTCAAAAACCGCGCCGGTTAAATGCCGCGATTCTAAAATCAACGACTCTAAACTTTCCGTTAATCCAACCTCATCTAAATCAGGCGGCCGCAGAAGAAAAGCGATATTATGGCTTTTCTCGATCAAGCGGCTGGCGATTTTTTTGCACTCCTCGACTTTATTTTTTATCTCATCGTTTGCTTCGCCGAGTTGTTGCGAAATAATCCCTAAATAAATTTTTACCGCGCTTAAGTCCTGGCCCATTTCATCATGCACGGCAGTAGACAGCTTTTTTCTCTCGTTTTCTTCCAAATTTACCATCCGGTTAAAGATCTGCTGACGGTAATTTCTTTCCTTGATTCTGCGCCGGTAAACAGAAAAAGCAATCAAAATACCCAAGATCAAAGCGCCGAATAAAGTGATTTTTAAAAAAATAATCGCTTTGTCTTTGTCGGCATTTGCCACGGCAAGCTGGCGCTCAATTTCCGCAAGGTTTGCCTTACCCATGGAATTATCCAAAAACTCATCAATCTTATAGATGCGGTTTTCAAAACTCATCAACAGGTTGTTAGTGTTTTCGCTTAAATTGCCGGGGGCATCATTATCGGAGCTGGCGATAATTTTTTTGCCTAACATAAAAAGCTCATCAAAGGAAACTCCCACTTCGTCAGCCCACTCTTTTTGTAAAGGCAGATACGCGCTCTGACGGTAAAACTCAAGCTGTTTCTTAAAGTTTTCTCCTGCTTCAATAACTTTTTCCGGTTTAATCGCCATTGATACCGCGCCTAAATAACGCGAAGCGCGCCAGAACACATAATTGCGAATCCCAATAGCATAAACCTTATTATTAATGCGCATCTCAAGTACCGCGCTTTCCATCCGTAAGTTGTGCCTGCCCAAGGATACGATTCTACGGTTTAACCCGCGCACCTGCGACATACCAACTAAACCGGTAAGAAACGTAAGCAAAATTAAAATGGCAAACGCAAAAAGAAGTTTTCTTTCTTTTAATTGTATTTTTTTCAAACCTTCCATTTTTATAATTCGTCTCCTAACTCAACCACCCGATCGGCGGCCTTCTGCGTCCAAGGGTCATTAGGGTTGCCGTAAACAACGCGCTTGCGCCAATATTCCAAGGCTTTGCCCAGATTATTTTTGTTTTCATTAAGTAACGCTAAATTTGAATACGCCGCGACGCAATTTTCGTCGACACTCAAGGCTTTTAGATACATCTCTTCGGCTTTTGCGAACCTTTCTTCCTGCTCGTAAATTACCCCTAAACTGTTAAAAGCCGCGGCGAATTTCGCGTCCAACTCAATAGCCTTTTTAAAATAATCCTCGGCGTCAATAAATTTACCCGCTGACTGGGCGTTTAAGCCTTGGCGATAATAATCTTTTGCTTTCTCCTTGAATTCCGGCGGCATGAGTTTTTCCGGCGCGCTTTGGCCAGGTAATGAAACTTTTGTAAATACCGGCTTTTCTTTTAATGTTTCCGCCGCTTTTTTTGACGCTTCATTTATAATCTGCTGCGCCTCAATTTGGGCGGCTCTGTCGGCGGCTTTTGCGGAAGCATCTGCTTTTATGTTTTCTGCTTTTTCGCGGGCATCCACTTGCATCTTTTTGCGCGCGGCAATTCTGGACTCATTTTTTTGTTGAGCTAATTGCGCTCTAACGGCCGGAGTGGTCTCTGAATCAAAAATCGATTCATCAATTTTTTGGTCGCGGATGACTTTCTGCTGTAAATTCTCCGGCAGGTCCTCTTCAGGCACAAATTTAGTTATGTCATGCCCGCGCAAACCAACATTGCCGCTGGTCAGATGCGGCGTAAGAAAAATAATTACTTCTGTTTTAGTAACTTCTTTGGTGCGTTGGCTAAAAAATACCCCTAAAAATGGAATTTTTGATAAAACCGGCCAGCCCACTGTGGTATCATTTAACTCTGTTTTTGTCATTCCGGCGATCATAATCATCATCCCGTCTTTAACTTTGACCACCGTTTCTGCTTGCGAAGTCAAGACTATCGGCACGCGGCTGCCTAATTCCGTAGTGATTGTTTCTTTCACGGAACTTACTTCCGGCTTAAGTTTCATGGTGATAAAACCATCAGCGCCAATACGCGGAATGATTTTTAATTTTACACCTACATCAATGAATTCTACTGTCTCAGAAGTAACGGTCGTGGAGGTTGCTTGGCTCTGCGTCTGAGTAATGTATGCCTCGCGCGTGCCAACCATAATGTTAGCTTCCTCATTGTTAATTACGGCGATTCTTGGCTGGGAAATAACTTTAGTTTTACCGTAAGTATTCAAGAATTTTAAAATCGCGCTGTAATGGTCGGTGGCCAGCGTGCCGACGCTGATTTTCTGATAAGCGGCAGTAAGCGTGGCCGGAAAGTAACCGGCAAAAGTAAGCCCGTCCATTGCCGCCGAAGTCCAAACCTTTTCCCAGTCGATACCTCTTTCAAATTTATCGTTTAAAGTCAACTCCACGATATCAGTTTCCACATAAATCTGGCGGCTTTCTTCATCAAGCTCGCGCACAAGTAACCCTAACCTATCCATTTTTTTGGGCAAGTCAGTAATGATCGCTTTGCCGCTTCTTTCATCGATAATCACCTCGCCGGTGCCCGGGGTAATCGCGGCATTTAGTTGAGCTTTTGCATCAGCGCTCTTAATATAGTTGAGGTCAAAAACCGTCGTAGTCAGCGGTTGGTCAATCTGGCGGATCGCGCTTTTTAAAATATCCAATTTTTCCGGCAGATCAATCATAATCACTGTGCCTGTTGACTCATCAACAACAATTTTACCGACTTCTGATTTCAATTGGCCCAAAGCATTAAAAACTACTGCCGGCTTGGCATAAGACAGCCGCACAGTCTCAATTTTTCTGCGGTCGATATAATCCCTGCCGAATATTTTTTTGTATTCAGCGTCGGTCATCACATAATAAACATTTTCGTCTCTATTTAAAGCCAGGCCCTGGGTAAGCAGGATAATATCCAAAACATCGTTAAAGGCAACATTACTTAAATATACCGTGATGCGGCCGGAAACATCTTTACTGGGAACGATTGTTCTGCCTGTCTTAAGCGAGACAATACGCAATAGTTCCAGGATATCAACATTTTTTAAGTCCAGAGAGATTTTATCCGAACTACCTGGCTTCTCTACGCTTTCATCTCTAATTTTTGTGGCCGGCGTTTGATCCTCCCCAGCAATGCCAGCAGGCAAAGGGCTGAGCAAAACCCCTAAAAAAGCAAATATAATATAGATATGATTATTTGGCTTCATTGCCTGCCTCTTTTATCTTATCGCTATTAGTTGATTTACCGCTTTCGGTTATTTTATTCATATCTTCCTGAACCATGCCGGTCTCGCCGCTGATAATCGTAGGAGTAATTAAAATCACTAACTCTGTCCTCTTATTTTCTTTTTTCTTAGTCGAAAAGAAATTACCGATAACCGGCATACGAGACAAATTAGGCAAGCCGGTTGAATCATCAGTGTCTTCCTGCTTCATCAGCCCGGTGATCACCAAAGTGTGGCCGCTTTTAACTTTAACCACGCTTTCAGATTGCGAGGTACTTACAATCGGAACAATACTCCCGGCATCCGTAGTTATAGTTTCTCTAACCGAACTTACTTCCGGTTTGATCTTCATGGTAATAAAACCGTCTGAACCGATTGTCGGCACAACGACCAGTTTTATGCCCACATCAATAAATTGCACGCTCTCGGCGGTAATTGTGGTGGATTCACCCTGGCTTTGCGAACTGGTCACATATGCTTCGCGTGAGCCGACAAGTATTTTGGCTTCCTCTTTATTTACCGCCACGATCCTTGGCCGGGTAAGAATACGCGTTGAGCCGTAGGTTTGCAGTAAATTCATCATAATATTATAATTATTATCCAGCAGGCTGCCGATACTGATTTTACCGTAGCTGGATAATGCCGGGCTTACCGGAAAACTGCCGACTAAATCCAGGTTATCCATTGAACCGCCGAATACTTTTTCCCATTCGATACCGCTTTGAAATTCATCGCTAATGGTCACTTCAATAATTTCTCCGGTAATCAGTACCTGGCGCGACTGTTCATCAAATTCCTGCATCAATTTTGTTATCCGCGCAAGCCGCTTAGGCAGGTCATAAACGACAACTTTGGAACTCCTTTCATCCACAATCACCTGGCCTAAACCGGGAGTGATTAAATCATTAAGGTAAGCTTTAATATCCGCAAATCGCGCGTAGTTAATATTAAATACCGCTGTTTCCAGCGGCAAATCCAATTCTTCAATCGCTTTACTCATCGTGGTAATCGACTGCGGCGTATCAATTAAAATAATCGTGCCGGTGGCATCATCTGAAATAATTTTTCCTAAATCTGATTTTAATGATTCGATTACTTTCATCACATTAGCCGGTTTAGCGTAAGCCAGCCTGATCGTGCGCGTTTCCTTGCGCTCGCCGAATTTCTTGCCGTAGGCTTTTTCATATTCAACGGCGGTCATTACCTTAACCACATTGGCTTTTCTTTCATAAGCTAAATTCTGCATTGTTACAATCACGTCTAAAGCGTCATCAAAACTTAAATTATCCATAAATACGGTTACGCGGCCTTTGACTTCCGGAGTAGTTACAATAGTGATGCCGCTTTTAGCCGAAAGCATCTTCATTAACTCATTGATTTCCACGCCTTTTAAATCCAGGGAAACATTCCCCGGGTTTACGCTAAGCGGCGCAAAAGTATTTTTCTGTTCTGCGGCAGGCGGAATAACCGGCGGCTCAGCGGCAACTCCTCTTATCAAAAGAACAAAACAAAAAGCAGCGCAAAAAATAATCTGCCGGATGATTTTCATCTTAATTCATACTCCTGCGCGCCGCTGTCAGAACTCATTTCAAGTGTAGCCGAATTACGCGAAATTTCTTTTATTTTAATCTGATCGCTTAACAATTCGCCTTTTTTTAAAGTATAG
>JALOBQ010000066.1 GCA_023228185.1 Candidatus Omnitrophota bacterium | reverse complement strand
TCTTGCCAGGCAAATGGGAAAACGCGCTTTTGATTTGCTTGAACAAAGCAGCGGCGCTACTGCGCGGAACCTGGAGTTAATTAAAAATTATATAAGGAGCTAAATATGCCCGGCGATATATACCTAACCAGAGCAGGCCATGAAAAGTTAGTCAAAGAACTGGAATTTTTAAAGACCACAAAACGCCGCCAGCTTTCCAAAGCAATTGGCGAAGCAAGAGCGCACGGGGATATCAGCGAAAATGCCGAGTATGACGCGGCAAAAGACGCTCAAGGCTTGAATGAAAAAAAGATCGCGGAACTTGAGGCGAAATTATCCTGCGCGCAGATACTTTCCGATGATATCGCCAGTGACGAAGTATTGATCGGAGCGACCGTAAAACTGCAGGATCTGGATACTGGCCAAGAATTAGTTTATACTTTAGTTGCTGAGTTGGAAGCCGATTACGATTTGGGAAAGATTTCCGTGAGTTCTCCGGTAGGCAAAGGCTTGCTTGGGCATAAAGAGAATGAGAGTGTAGAGATTGCTATTCCGGCGGGTATTCTCAAGTATAAAATACTTAAAATATCCCGCTAACAGTTTTATAGATAAGTATGAGGTGAAAAATGGAATACAAAATCGGCCACCTGAAAGTGCAAATTTTTAAAATTAAAAATCGCGAAGGGTTTGCGGCAGTTTGTTGCGACCATCTTACAGAAGGACAAAATTTAGAGCAAGCTTACGAGCGTATGCGGAAGGCTTTACGCAGGACAAATAAATCGATAAAGTAAAAAAGGAGAGTTTTTGTGCCGAGTAAAGTTTATTTTATCAGCTTAAACGAAAATGATCCGCCGGAAAGCGCTAACGAGAAGTTAAAATATTTGCTTGAACAAAGCGCTTTGTTTGATTTTGTGCCTGCGGGAGTTTGCGCGGTAGTGAAGATGCATTTTGGAGAAGATGGCAATACTGGTTTTGTAAAACCGCATTTTCTCAAAATCATTATTCAAGCTCTTAAAGAAAAAGGCGCGCAGCCATTTTTAAGCGATACAAACACTTTATACAGCGGCCGGCGCACTAATTGCGCGGACCATTTGGCTTTAGCTTACGAGCATGGTTTTACGCAAACTGCTACCGGAGCAAAAGTAATTATTCCTGATGATCGTGATAAAGATTGCGCGAAAAGCGTAAAAATAGACGGGAAAATTTTTAAGCAGGTTTCTCTTGCCGGCATTTATCTTGATACGTCTGTGTTTATCGGCGTGGCGCATTTTAAGGGCCATATTGTGACTGGTTTTGGCGGCGCGCTAAAAAATATCGGCATGGGTTCGGCAACGCGCAAAGGCAAGCTCGCTCAGCATTCTGAGCTTGCTCCCGTAGTGATATGGGAAAATTGCACGGGTTGCGCTGCCTGTAGTAAAATCTGTCCTGCGCAGGCAATCAATATCGTGAATAAAAAATCCGTAATTGACCAGGCTAAATGTATTGGTTGCGCCAGTTGTATTGCCGTTTGTAAATTTAGAGCTTTAGACGTAAATTGGGGATCAGGGGCTGACCTTTTGCAGGAGAAGATGATCGAGCATGCTGCCGGCGTGTTGAAAGATAAAAAAGGAAAATCGGTTTTTATTAATTTTGCCACCAAGATTACAAAAGAGTGCGATTGTATCGCCAAGGATGATGCGCGTATTTGCCCGGATATCGGGATATTCGCTTCAACTGATCCGGTAAGCGTTGACCAGGCCTGCCTTGACGCGGTGATTAAAAAATGCGGCAGGGATATTTTTAAACAATTGCATCCCCAGCGCGACGGGCTTAAGCAATTAAAGCACGCGGTAGACTTAAATTTAGGCAGCCGCGATTACGAATTGATAAACTATGAAAAATAAAGACGCGTTTTTTATGCGCTTGGCAATTGAAAAAGCGCGCCTGGGAGTTAAAGCAGGCCAGACGCCTTTTGGCGCGCTGATCGTAAAAAATAACCGCGTGATCTCCTGCGCGCACAATCTTGTTTGGCGTAATAACGATATTACCGCTCACGCGGAAGTCAGCGCGATAAGAGCCGCTTGTAGGAAGCTTAAAACAATTGATTTATCCGAAGCTACCCTGTATTCGACAACTGAGCCTTGCCCGATGTGTTTTTCTGCTTGTCATTGGGCGGGTATTGCGCGGATTGTTTATGGCGCCGGGATTCAAGACGCAAAGCGGTATGGTTTTCGCGAGCTGGTAATTTCTTGCGCGAAAATGAATTGTGCTGGCAAAAGTAAAATTAAGCTTTCCGCAAAAGTTTTGTTAAAGGAAAACTTAGGCCTTTTTGATTTCTGGCGCGCGCAAAATAACCACCGTAGTTATTAAGGAGAATTTAACGATTATGCTTGAGATACACCTGAGGCAAAAAAAGAATGTAATAGTTTTGGATTTATGCGGGAAGATTGACGTGGATTCGGCGAACCTCGTGGAGATCATCGGACAGGTCCTGCGCGACGGCTACTCGGATATGCTCTGTAATTTTGAGGAAATCCAGATAATCGATTATATGGGGATGTCGGTGATCGCCATCGCCTATAAGGAAGTGATTAATAATCAAGGCCGGTTGAAATTCGTCAATATCCCGGCGCATTTATTAGGCGTATTAGCTATCTCAGGCATGGATAAAGTAATCGATATTTACGCCACGGAAGAATTGGCTTTAAACGCTTTTAACGAGGATAAGGCCATCGAAAATATCAAAAAGATGCAGTTAAGGCGCAGGTTTAAACGCCTGCCTGTGGATTTAAAGATAGAATTAAAATCCGGCTTGGGGCATGAACCGGTTTGCCTGAAACTGGATATTTTAAATTTAAGCGCGGTAGGCGCGTTTATTTTCGGCTGTGATAAATTTAAGCTTGGCGATGACGTATTGTTAAAAATGAAACTGCCGCCATCCAGCGAAGAGATGGAGTTAGAGGCAAAGGTCGTCTGGATACCGGATAAAGCTGTGCAGCCGCATGATTATCCCGGCATAGGAGTTGAGTTCCGCAACCTGTCAACGGCAGAACAGCAAAAAATCGCGGAATTTATCGAAAGAAACCTTTCTCATATCCCCACGGATTGAGCAAACCATGAAAAAACTTAGCAATAAACCAAAAGCAGTAATTTTTGATATGGATGGGGTGATTGTCGATTCAATGCCGTATCATTTTATTGCCTGGTATGAAGCGTTAAGGCCTTTTGGCGTAAGGGTTAGTTGTTTTGAAGTTTACGCCCAAGAAGGGGAGCGTTGGGAGAAGACTTTAAGAGGCTTGCTTAAACGCGGCAGGATCCGGCCTACGCGTAAAATATTAAACCGGATATTCGCTTTGCGCCAAAAAATATTCCGTAAAAATTTCAAACGTTTTATTTTTCAGGGTGCTGATCAATTGCTTGAGCAGATTAAAAGGCGTAACATCCTGCTGGGGCTGGTTACTGGAAGCCCTTTAAACGAGGTAGAAAACATACTGCCTAAACGTATCAAGGGTTATTTTCAGGTAATCGTAGCCGGAAATCAGGTTAAAAAAGGTAAACCTCATCCTGAACCTTACCTGAAAGCCGCGCAGGCGCTTAACTTAAATCCTCAAGAGTGCGTGGTAATTGAGAATGCTCCTTTTGGCATAACTTCCGCTAAGAAAGCGGGTATGTTTTGTATTGCTGTCAGCACCAGCCTTCCTAAAGCGTATTTGGGGCGCGCTGACGTGGTTGTATCCGCATTAGAAGAGATAGGCCAACTGATCCCCGTGTAATTACATATCTTGTTGTCATTCCTATAGTTTATCGTTTAAAATGTTTGCCTGTAAGCCGCGATTGTGTTATCATATTTACTTAAGAATTTAAAGATTTTTAAGAGGGTTTTTATGCCTAAAATTCAGCAGTTTTTATATGATTTAGCAACAGGCAAGATAAGCGGAGCGCTGGCCTGGTTTTGCCGGGTGATCTTATATTACCTTTCGCTTGTTTACGGGTTATTTGTGCTGGGCCTGATGAAATTCTATCAGCTGAGGCCTTTTAAAACCGGCTGTAAGGTAATCAGTGTGGGTAATATTACTTTAGGCGGCACAGGAAAGACTACTCTCGTAGAATACATCGCCAGGTATTTATCTGAGCATGGGCATAAAGTGGCAGTGCTTAGCCGCGGGTATAAGAAAACTTCCCGGGATATTTCTTCTGTTTCAGGGGATATCAAGCAGATGGGCGATGAGCCGTATATGCTTTCTTGTAAACTAACGGGTATTCCGGTAATCGTGGGCAGTAATCGAATTGAATCAGCTAAAAAGGCGATAAAAGAATTCGGCGCGGACACTTTGATCTTAGATGACGGCCTACAGCAGTGGCGCCTCGCCAAAGATCTGGAGATTGTGACAATTGACGCTACTAACCCTTTTGGCAATTCCAAACTTTTGCCAGCGGGTTTTTTGCGCCAGCCGTTATTCACGTTGCAGCAGGCGGATGTTTTTTTGCTTACCCAGCTTTGCCCGCTCGAAGACGCGCAACTACGCGTTAAATTAGAGGAACTTTCTCCAGGCGTTTTGATTGTGGAATCAAAGCATACTGCTTGTGGTTTTAGGACGCTGGATAACACGCTCAGCGTGCCGGTTGATAGTTTAAGATCAAAACCCTTGGCTGCTTTTTGCGGTATTGGTAACCCGGAAGGTTTTTACAATTTGCTCATCAGCCTGGGCGTAGACCTGAAAATGTTTTTAAAATTAGAAGATCATCATTCATACAGCCAAGCAGACCTGAACTTGATCATTTCCGCGGCAAAAGAAAAAGGCGCTCAGATGATCGTCACCACGGAGAAAGACGCGGTAAAGCTTATGGCTTTGGATTTTGCAGGGTATCCGCTCTTGGTTTTAACAGTTAAATTAACCATTACTAAAAATGAGACAGAATTTAATCGCCGATTACTTAAGTTGTATTCTCTTTAGGCTGGTAAGTTTTTTTACCTGTTTATTGCCCAAAGGTTTTAGCCTTTTTATCGCCAGGCGCCTGGGGGATTTGATCTATCTTTTTGACTCCAAGCACCGCTCAATCGCGCAGAACAATATCCTTAAATCCGTAGCTTGCAAGGATGGTTATCAAAAAGCGGCGTTACTCACGCGGCAGGCTTACCAAGCGTTTGCCCAGAATTTACTGGAAGTTTCTTTTTTGCCGAGTATCAATAAAAAATACCTGGATAAATATATTTGTGTTGAGAACCAGCAGTTGATCAACCAGGCTTTTAAAAGGGGTAAGGGCGTGATCTTCCTGGCTGTGCATGAAGGCAGCTGGGAACTTTCGAATATCATCGCTTCTAATTTAGACGTTCCTTTTTCTCTTTTTGTGCGCGACCAAGGCTTTAAGCGGCTGAATAATATTTTAAACAGTTACCGCGTAAAAAATAACTGCCGGATTATCCATAAAGATACGCAATTACGCCAATTAGTTGACGCGCTTAAAAATAATCAGGCGATCGGTATGACGGCCGACCAAGGCGGCAAAAACGGCCAACTGGTGAATTTTTTCGGTTGCCAGGCTTCGATGGCTACAGGCGCTTTGAGGTTAGCGTTGAAATATGATTGCGCGATCATTCCGGTTTTTTACACGCGCGTTAAAGGCCCGTATACAAAATTATTCTTCGATCAGGTT
>JALOBQ010000065.1 GCA_023228185.1 Candidatus Omnitrophota bacterium | reverse complement strand
TTAGCGGTATTGCCGGGCAGAGCTTTGGCGCTTTCCTAGCCAAAGGCATTACATTTGAGCTGGAAGGCATGGCCAATGATTATGTCGGTAAAGGAATTTCCGGAGGCAAGGTCATTATATACCCTGATCGAAAAGCGGATTATGAAGCAGGCGAAAACATTATCGCGGGGAATACTTCTTTTTATGGGGCGATATCAGGTGAGGCGTATCTATGCGGGTCAGTGGGAGAAAGATTCTGCGTGAGAAATTCCGGATTATACGCTGTTGTTGAAGGCGTGGGCGACCACGGTTGCGAATATATGACCGGCGGCCGGGTGATTGTTTTAGGCAAGACAGGAAACAATTTTGCCGCCGGTATGTCCGGCGGTATCGCCTATGTATATGACGAAGATGCCACATTTAAACAAAGATGCAATTTAGATATGGTGGAATTGGAGAAGATCAAAGAATCTGACAGGGATACGATATACCATTTGCTCAGCAATCATTTTAAATATACCAAAAGCAGCAAGGCCAAAAAGATCCTGGATGATATTTGCCAGCTTAAGAAATTTGTCAGGGTGATGCCCATAGAATATAAGCGTATTTTAGAAGGGGTTAAAATCGAAGAGGAACTCGGTATCGCGGAGGATCTTGATGGGTAAAGAAAGAGGCTTCCTTAAATTAGGCAGGCAAACCGGTTCTTACAGGCAGGTTTACGAACGGCTCGGAGATTTTAAAGACGTTTATAAAATGCGTTCGCAAAGTCAATCGCAAGATCAGGCATCGCGTTGTATGGATTGTTCTACTCCGTTTTGCCACTGGGCCTGCCCGTTGGGAAATTATATTCCCGAATGGAATGATTATATTTTTCATGGTAATTGGAAGCAGGCGTTTGCGTTATTAAATGCGACTAACAATCTGCCTGAAATAACAGGCAGGGTATGCCCTGCTTTATGTGAATATTCCTGCGTACTCGGGTTAAATGACCAGGCAATTACCATTAAGGAAAATGAATTGGCGGTCATCGAAGCAGGGTTTGAGAATGGGTTAATCAAACCTCAGCGTATAGAGTGCAGGACAGGAAAAAAAATCGCGGTTATAGGTTCAGGGCCAGCGGGTTTATCTTGCGCCACACAGCTTAACAGAGCAGGGCATAATGTTGTTGTTTTTGAACGTGATAATAAACCCGGAGGCATACTGCGTTACGGTATACCGGATTTTAAGTTAGAAAAACATATCCTGGATAGGCGAATTAACCTTTGGAAAGAAGAAGGAGTTGTTTTTAAGACAAATGTATTTGTGGGTGTAGATTATCCGGTAGATAAACTTTTGGTTGATTTTGACGCGCTATGCCTCGCAGGCGGCTGTCGCCTGCCAAGAGACCTTAATATTGAAGGAAGGCAGTTAAAGGGCATATATTTTGCCATGGATTATCTTACGCAATCTAATAGGCGCCTTGCCGGAGAAGAAATTATGCCGCAAGAATTAATTAATGCCAAAGGCAAAAAAGTAGTGGTTATCGGAGGAGGAGATAGCGGAGCTGATTGTGTAGGCACAGCTCACCGCCAGAAAGCTTCCTCTGTAGTGCAGATTGAGGTTATGCCTCGGCCGGCTGAATGCAGGAATTCAGATCAGCCCTGGCCTAATTATCCCTTGCTTTTAAAAGTAACCTCAAGCCATGAAGAAGGCGGAGAGCGTAAATGGCAGGTGTTAACCAAACGTTTTATCGGGCAAAAAAACCATCTTAAGAAACTTTCTTGCGTAAAGGTTGAATTTCTGCCGGCAGCCGGAAAAGCGTGCCCTGTTATGCGTGAGGTTCCGGGCAGCGAATTTGAAATTAACGCTGATTTGGCTATCCTTGCCGTAGGTTTCCTGCATCCTGAACAACAAGGATTACTGAACGGCCTTAAAGTTAAATTTGATACTCGTGGTAATGTCCTAACTGATAATAATTATATGACTTCGTTAAAAAATGTGTTTTCCGCTGGAGATATGCGGCGTGGGCAGTCATTAGTGGTTTGGGCTATTTCAGAGGGCAGGCGCTGCGCTTATTTTATGGATAAGTATTTAATGGGCAATAGTAATTTACCGGTTATCTAAAGGAGCAAAAAATGATTAGTAGCGGGATAAAAGGTTTAGATAATGTAACCACGGGTTTAAGGCTGGGGGATAACGTAGTCTGGCAGATAGATGATATTGATGATTATATCGGCTTGGTAGAGCCTTTTGTCAAACAGGCTCTGGCGGAAAAAAAGAAAGTTATTTATTTACGTTTCGCTTCGCATAAAGAGCTGCTTAAACCGGCCAAAAATATTAAGCGCTATGAACTTGATGCCTATGCCGGATTCGAACCTTTTACTACCAAAGTAAATAATATTATTACTCAGGAAGGCGAAGGCGCGTATTATGTTTTCGACTGCCTTTCGGATTTACTTTTAGCTTGGGCAACCGACTTGATGATCGGTGATTTTTTTATGATCACTTGCCCATATTTATACGAACTTAAAACTTTGACTTATTTTTCGATATTGCGCAATCATCATTCTTACGAGTCAATTGCCCGTATACGCGAGACGACGCAATTGTTATTGGATGTTTATTGTTGCCAGGGCAGCTCATATATCCATCCTTTAAAAGTCTGGAATCGTTATTCTCCTACGATGTTCTTGCCGCACCAGAGGAAGGGCGAGCAGCTTATCCCGATTACCGATAGCGTGAACGCGGTAAAGATACTTTCATATATCCGCGAGAAAACCGCGGAAAGCGCCAAAAGGAACCTGGATTATTGGGACCGCTTATTCATTGATGCCGAGGAGATGATCAAAAATAAGGCCGCTAAAGAAAAAATCGCCGCGCAGGTTAAAAAATTCTGCGAGATCATGATTACCAAGAATAAAAAGATCCTTGCTTTAGCTAAACGTTATTTTTCTTTGGAAGAATTAATCGAGATAAAATCCCGTTTAATCGGCACGGGTTTTATCGGCGGCAAGGCTGTGGGTATGCTTTTGGCGAGGAAAATTTTATCTAAGGATAAGACCTTGGATTGGCAGAAAATATCCGAGCCGCATGATTCATTCTATATCGGTTCAGATATTTTTTATTCTTATATCGTGCATAACCGCTGGTGGAAATTGCATATGCAGCAGAAAAGCGACGAGGGGTATTTTAATATCGCAAAGATCTTGAAAGAAAAAATGCTTTATGGGGTATTCCCGGAAGAAATTATGGAGCGTTTTCAGCAGATTATTGAATATTTCGGTTCTTCTCCGATCATCATTCGTTCAAGCTCGCTTCTGGAAGATGGTTTTGGCAATGCTTTTGCCGGAAAATACGAAAGTATCTTTTTAGCTAATCAGGGAACGCCTGAGCAAAGATATATTCAGTTTGCCGAAGCAGTTAAAAGGATTTACGCCAGCACAATGAACGAAGATGCTTTAGTTTACCGAAAACAAAGAGGCCTGGATAAGTTAGATGAGCAGATGGCGCTTTTAGTGCAGCGGGTTTCCGGCGCGCATCATAAAGATTATTTTTTTCCCGAACTTGCCGGTGTGGGGGTTTCCTATAATACATATGTTTGGAATAAGTCTATTGATTCAACGGCGGGAATGTTACGTTTGGTATTTGGTTTGGGCACTCGGTCAGTAAACCGCGTGGAAGGCGATTATCCGCGTATGGTAGCTTTAAGTGAACCCTTGCGCCGGCCATACGCCGAAAAAGATGATTTAAGGAAATATTCCCAGCATGAGGTTGACTTGATCAATACAAAAAATAATACCTTAGAGACTGTTTCCTTTGATAAATTAATTAAAGAAAAAGCAGTGGAGAATATCTTCCGCGTGGCAATCAAAGATTATGAATTGGCCGAGGGCGCCAGCCAAAGCCCGATTCAGGAAAAAGATTACTGGATATTGACTTTAGACGCTTTATTCCAGAAACATACGTTTTCCGATTGTTTCAAAAAGATATTAAAGACCCTCCAGGTTAGTTATGATTATCCGGTAGAAATAGAATTCACGGTAAATTTTACTAAAGATAATAATTTCAGGATAAATTTACTGCAATGCCGGCCGCTACAGACCAAAGGCCTGGGAGAAAAAGTCAATATCCCCCGGCAGGTAAATAAAAAGAATATTTTCTTTGATTCCCAAGGGTATTTTTTAGGCGGCAATATTTCGCAGAAGATCAGTTGGGTAATTTACGTTGACCCGGAGAAATACAGTAAACTTATTTTAGCGGATAAATATGAAGTGGCGCGGATAATCGGAAAATTAAACCGGACGATTAAAGATAAAGAGGAATTACCTACGCTTTTGATGGGCCCGGGCAGGTGGGGGACGACTACGCCTTCTTTGGGAGTGCCGGTAAAATTTGCCGAGATAAATAATATAGCAATCTTAGCTGAGGTTGCTTTTTCAGAAGGTAACCTTATGCCGGAGCTTTCATTCGGGACGCATTTTTTTCAGGACCTCGTCGAAACGAACATATTTTATGCCGCGCTTTTTCCTGAGAAGAAAGGGACGATTTTTAATAAGGCTTGGCTTGAAGGGACAAAAAATTTATTTAGCGAATTGATACCGGAGTCCGCTAAATATGAAGATTTGATCGGGGTTTATGACGTGAACCAGAAAGCGCTAAAGATTATGTCGGATATAATATTGCAGAAGGTGGCGTGTTTTTCAAATTGACGGAGGAGAATTTAAGATGTCTAAATTTATTTTTATAACCGGAGGAGTAATATCCAGTTTAGGCAAAGGGATTGCGTCTGCTTCCATAGGCAAGATTCTTGAATCGCGCGGCCTCAAAGTCGCGTTGATGAAACTGGACCCTTATATTAATGTTGACCCAGGGACAATGAATCCCTATCAGCATGGTGAAGTTTACGTCACGGATGATGGCTCGGAGACAGACTTAGACCTTGGCCATTATGAGCGTTTTACAAATACTATTTCATCCAAGTTCAATAATATTACCACCGGCCAAATTTATAATTTAGTGATTTCCCGGGAAAGAAAAGGCGATTATCTGGGCAAAACTATCCAGGTTATTCCGCATATTACTGACGCGATAAAAGAGAGGGTTAGAGAATGCGCGTCTGTTTCGAAAGCGGATATTGTGATTGTTGAGATCGGCGGAACAGGCAATTCAGGCTGGATATGGGTTATGATAACGTGCTTTACATACATCTGACCCTTGTTCCGTATATAAAAGCGGCTGGTGAAGTAAAAACAAAACCGACCCAACATAGTGTCGGCACTTTGCGTGAAATAGGGATCATTCCGGATGTATTGATCTGCCGCACTGAAGAGCCTTTAACTGATAGCGTTAAGGAAAAAATCTCTCTATTTTGTAATGTAAGAAAAGAGGCGGTAATTGAATCGCCGGACAAAGAATCTATTTATCAAGTGCCGTTAGTTTTCAAAGAACAGATCCTTGATGAGATAATCCTGAGCCATTTTAAATTAATTTGTAGATCTTCAGATCTTAAAGAATGGGAGGAAAAAGTAGTCGGTAGAGTGCTTAATCCGAAGCATAAAGTTACCATCGCCGTAATCGGTAAGTATATTGAATTACAGGACGCGTATAAATCCATCTATGAGGCGTTAATCCATGGTGGGATCCATAATCATGCCAAGGTCGAGATCAAGAGGATTGATTCCGAGGATCTGGATAAAGGTGAAATCGAAAAAATCTTAGAGTCAGTTACGGGGATCCTTGTTCCCGGCGGGTTTGGTTATCGG
>JALOBQ010000064.1 GCA_023228185.1 Candidatus Omnitrophota bacterium | reverse complement strand
CGATGCTGGTTAACCGATAAAGAACGTAACTGCGTTTTATCCAGGGTAAATTTATCAAAATGCCTGCGCCAGAGAAAATTCGGCTTGATCAACAAGCCTGCCTGATCCAAAGAAAGCCCGCTATTAATTAAATACGTCCGCGTGGCTTCTTGCGAAGGATAACCCAAACCGGGAGTATAAAAATCATACGCGCCGTAATCTTTATCTTGATAGCCGAAATTAGTTTCCCAGGTTAAATTGGGTAATTCTAAGGAAGTATTTATTGAAGTAGTAAATTTTTTATAATCCGTATCGTAGCGAAAACCCTTTGACTGCGCATCCTCCACGGAATACCTAAAACCAAAATTCTTAATTTTATCGCTGAAACTAAACAAACCATAGCCATCGCGGAAACTGCCGATGCCGCTTTCTAAAATGATTTTTCTTTGCTTTGGCTGATCTAAAACAAAATTTATCGCCTGGGTTGAAGCGCCCGAAACCTCCAACCTGCGGATATCGGCTTTTGTAAAAGGAAGGTCGCAATCATAATGGGCGGTTTGCGGGTCATTTACCCGTTGGCCGTTAAGCAAAACTGAAACTTGCTCCGCTGTTGAGCCGCGAATGGAAAAATCAGTTTGTATCCCTGACCTTAAAGAACGGCTCTGCAGATCCACGGGTAAAAAGTTTAAATTTTCCAAAGCAGATTGGTAGTTAATGCCTTTGCTTTGAGCGCCAGCCGAAGCATAAGTTGCAAAAGTCAATTGCCGCCTTTGGGTAACGACTATCGCGGGAAACTGAAGGTCATCTTCTTTTGAAAAACAGGATTGCGTAAAAATCAGCGTGATAATAATAAAAAAACCACAGCGCTTTATTCTAAACATAGAATAATTATAAAGCCCGTGGTTGAACTGTCAACCTATTTATTTTTTATGGTTGACGTTTAACGGCAATGTATCACATCTCCTGCCATCACCTTGACCAAGATGCCGGATTCTTTGCGGATCAGCAGGCCGCCGTCTTTATCGATATCCGCGGCGCTGCCTTCAATATGCTTATGCTGGCAATAAACTTTTACCCGCTTGCCCAATGTGCAGGAAAGCTGCCTCCACTTCTCAATAATTGTATGCGCTCCTTTTTGTTCCCAAAAAATATAGTTTTTCTCTATCCGGCGCAATATCTCCTGCAATAGCTGCGCGCGGTTTAAATCTTTCATCGTATGTTCTTTCAACGATGTCGCGCCGCTGGCTAATGATTTCTTATCATTATTCACGTTCAAACCCACACCCATCACCATAAAATTTACCTTGTCGGCTTCCGCGTTCATCTCCGTGAGGATGCCGGCAAGTTTTTTACCTGCCAGAAATAAATCATTCGGCCATTTAATTTGAATATCCAGGCCGCTAATCTCTTTAACCGCTTCAGCCATACTTACGGCAATCAGAATAGTCAAAACCGGTGAAGATTCCGGCGCTATCTTCGGCCTGAGCAGCAAAGAAAAATAAATCCCTTTATATTTAGGAGAAAACCAGCTTCTGCCTAAACGGCCGCGGCCTTTAGTCTGCGATTCGGCAACAACAAGCGTGCCGCTGGCGGCGTTTTGCATACCCAACTGCATTGCCAGGTCATTTGTAGAAGATAGGCAATCGGAATAATCTATTACTTTAGCGATAAATTTGGTATTCAACCGATGTTTGATCTCAAACTCAAACAGCCGGTCAGGGCAAGATAACAAGTGATAACCCAAATGCGGCACAGCGACAAAATCATAACCTGAATCCTTTAGATCCTGGATGTGTTTCCATAAACCCTGGCGGCTAATGCCTAATTGCCTGCTCAGTTCATCCCCGGAAACATACCCCTGGCTGCCTTTTAATAACTCAAGTATTTTTTCTTTCATTTCTTTTTAAAAGATACTCCTCGAATGTCGCCCAGAAAGGATCCACCCTGGGATGTTTTAGCGGATAACTCTTATTGCCCTTGATCACGCGCATACCTTCTTGTTTTTTAACCACTTCTCCGATGATACTGGCGGGTATACCGTTATCCTTTAACGCCTGGATAACGATTTTGGCAAATTTAGGCCGCGCACAAGCCAATAAAGTCCCTTCGCTGATGGATATATACGGGTCAAGCCCGAAACAAGCGCAGGTCAAAGCCACTTCATTTTGCAAAATCATCTCATCCGGATAAATCCTCATCCCTGCCTGGCTGTGCTGGGCGATTTCAAAAAGCCCGCCGAATACGCCGCATTCAGTAGCGTCATGCATCGCTGTAACGCCCCCCACAGAAGCAGCTACTTTAGAATCCTTCACCGTGGACATCTGATAAAAAATATTTTGCGCGCGTTTTCTAAAATCCCGGCCATATTTTTCCTCTAAAACCTGCGGAAAATAAGCTGCCAGTAATCCCGTGGTTTCTATTGCCGGCCCTTTAGAAACAATAATCTGATCGCCCGATTGAGCGTGCGGCTTGATCAATTTATTTTTGTTCCCGATACCAACCATTGTCGCGCCGCCAACAAAAGGATAGTTGCATCCGGCATATCGGGCAGTATGGCCGGTTACTACGTTTATGCCAAGCTTGCGGCATTCTTGATGCACCGCGTCCCACAAAAGAATAAGTTCTTTCTCAGTAATTTCCGGCGGTAAATTCAGGTCCACGGATAAATATTTCGGCAGAATACCGCTCACCGCGATATCGCTGGCAAGAATATGCACGGCAAACCAGGCTGCGCGGGCCAAACCTAATTCTCTGGCAATATAAAAAGGGTCTGTGGAAAGCACCATCACCAAAGCCCCAAGGTCTACCACGCCAAAATCCACGCCATGCTGCGGTTTGACGATCACTGCCGCGTCATGGGCGCCTAATTTAGGATAGATATAGCGGTTAAAAAACTCCGGATGGATCTTGCCTAATGCGGGCAAGTTATTTTTTTTCATAAAGCGGGCTCATCGCGCGTAATTTTTCAACAATAGGAGGAAGTTTCTCTAAAAGATAATCAATGTCGCTTTCCTTGGTCCAACGGCCCATAGTGATGCGCAAAGACCCATGGGCAGTTTCATGGTTTAAACCGATAGCCAAAAGCACGTGCGACGGCTCAAGAGAACTGGATGTGCAGGCAGAACCCGTAGAGCAGGCAATACCATGCAAATCCAGGCTTAGCAATATCGATTCACCTTCGATAAATTTTATGGAAAAATTAACATTATTCGGCAGCCGCTTTGCCGGATGCCCGTTAAGTTTTACCTGCGGAATAAGTTTAGGGATCTCTCTAATCAACCTGTCGCGCAAAGCGCTCTGAAATTTAATTTCTTTAGCCATAATCTGGGCGCAAATCTCAATCGCTTTACCCAAGCCGACGATGCCCGGCGTATTCTGCGTTGAGGCGCGCCTGCCGTTTTCCTGGTCGCCACCGCGCAAAAATGTATCTATCCGCGTGCCTTTTCTAATATACAAAGCGCCTACCCCTTTTGGTCCGTAAAATTTATGCCCGGAAAGCGACAATAAATCGACATTCAGGTCATCCACATTCACCGGAATATGGCCGACAGTCTGCACGGCATCAGTATGAAAATAAATCTTATGCTCTTTGGCGATCTTCCCGATCAGCTCAATCGGCTGTATCGTGCCGATCTCGTTATTCGCGTGCATTACGCTGATCAAAATAGTCTTATCGGTAATCGCTTTTTCTACTTGCTCTAAAGAGATCAAGCCGTCGCGATCAACGCCAAGATAAGTAACCTTAAAACCTTTTTTCTCCAGAAATTTTAATGGCTCAGTGATCGCGTGATGCTCGATAACGCTGGTAATGATATGGTTGCCTTTCTTCTCAAGCGCGCTGGCAACTCCCAGCAAAGCGTAATTATCGGCTTCTGTCCCGCCGGAAGTAAAAACAATCTCTTCAGGCCTGGCGCCTAAAAAAAAGGCAAGTTTAGCCCGGCTATCCTCAATTGCCGCCTTTGCCTCCTGGCCATAGCTATGCAGGCTGGAAGCGTTGCCGAACTTCTCAAAAAAATACGGCTGCATTGCCTCTAAGACAAGCTCGTCGCATGGCGCGGTTGCCGCGTAATCTAAATAAACTTTTTTACTCATTTCATATTCCTCATTTATCTTTATTCCGGTTGAAACTTCCCATCCGGTAACCTTCCAGATCCAAAGTAATATAATTATACCCCAACTTCTTCAACCCATCAACTATAGCTTTACGTTGGGCCAAAAAATCAGAGAAATTATTCTCGCTGATCTCAATGCGGCAGAGATCGCCGTGATGCCTTAAACGCAGCTGGCCGCTTCTTAAGAATTTCTTTAAATAATCCTCCGCTTTATCGATACGGCCTAATAATGACGCAGTTAAATGCGTATTATACGGTATACGCGAAGCAAGACAAGCCGAACTTGGCTTATTCCAAGTAGGCAGTTTTAACTGCTTGCTTAAGACCCGCACATCCTCCTTGGCCAGGCCAGCCTCTTGTAAAGGTGATTTTATTTTTAGCTTTTTTAAAACAGCGCTGCCTGGCCGGAAATCCGATTTATCGGAAATATTGCTGGCATCTAAAACAAATTTCAATTTTTCCTGCCTGGCTAATTTTTGAAGTTGTGAAAATAACGCGTTTTTACAAAAATAACAACGCCGCTGGGAATTTACCGAGAAACGCTTATCTTTTAACTCACCGGTTTTAATTATTTTATGCCGCACGCCTATGCTTTTGGCAAGCGCCCTTGCTTCTTTGAGCTCTTTTTCAGGATAAGTCTGCGAAACAGCCGTAACCGCCAAAATATTATCTTTGGGCAAAACCAGTGCAACGCTTTTTAACAAAAACGTGCTATCGGCACCTGCGGAAAAAGCAATCAGGCAACTTTGATAACTTTTAATAATCTCCTTTAAACGGGAAAATTTTTTAGCTCGATACATCAGATCAGAAATGCACTTCCATAGCACGCGGCGGACAGATTTTCACGCAGAGTTCGCAAGCGATACATTTTTTGCTGTCAAAAATTACTTTGCGGGTTTTTGCTTCAACCGTTAAAGCCTGCGCAGGGCATATCGGCACGCAGACGCCGCAATTAGTGCATTTTTCCTCGTCGCGCTCCACATCATGGCTCAAAGGCTGCAACTTCACCCCGCAGGATTTTAAATACTCCACCCCTTTTTCATAATTTTCTTTATTGCCGCTGATCTCCAATACCATCAGGCCTTCCTCCTGGGGGGTAACCGAAGCCCTGAGGATATTAAACTGCAGGTCGAACTCTTTAACCAATTTATAAACAATCGGTTGATCAACCAAATTATGCGTAAATTGTAAAACCACTCTCTTAGAAACCATTATTTCTCCTTAAGCTTGATCGGCCTTTCTTTCAAAGGCTTAAAACTGTAACCTGATTCTTTATTCGGCAAAGGCGCAACCGGTTCGCTTAAAACGAAATCACCCTTTTTGATCCAGCTTTTAAGTTCCAGGCAGATTTCCCGCGCTTTAGAATAACTGGAAAGGTTTCCCGTAGGGATCTCTTTTCCTTTAAGCAAGATCGATCCGGATTTTAACTGCTCGTAACTGACTTCCCCTAAAGTAGCTGAAACCCTCTGCGGATAATCCGAACTATAATCCACGATTTGGGTGTAAATATCTTTATCCTGCACAGCGGCGTTTTTAAGCACATTTTCATTAAGCACGGGTATCGGGATGCCGATGCCCACGACCAGCGATACGCCGTAGCCTAACATACTTACGCCTACCAGGTAGCGGGATTTCATTTGTTTTAAATCTCCGATCACGGCTAATGTTCCGGAACCCGAT
>JALOBQ010000063.1:3277-5787 GCA_023228185.1 Candidatus Omnitrophota bacterium | reverse complement strand
GCTTTTGATATCACGGTTGGCCCTTTAGTAGACCTTTGGGGCTTTACTAAACTGGATTTCAGCGTTCCCGCTGGATCTAAAATCAAACAAACCCTTAAATTAGTTGGAGCGGATAAAATCATATTGAATCAAAATAATAATGTGATAGAATTTAAGCTTTCCGGAATGAAAATTGACTTAGGCGGTATTGCCAAAGGTTACGCTTTAGACCGCTGCGTTGAAGAACTTAAAAAAAATAATGTCAAAAGCTGTTTGATCAACGCTGGTGGGCAGGTTTACGCTTTAGGAAAGCGATCCGGACGTTATTGGAAAGTAGCGATACGTTCCCCGCTTAAGAAAAGGGCGGTGGATATTTTAGAACTTACCGATCAAAGCGTATCGACAAGCGGAAATTACGAACAGTTCTTTTTCAAAGGCGGTAAAAGATATTGCCATATCATTGATCCGCGCACAGGGTATCCGGTTGATAAAAAAATAGCTTCTGTGACAATAATTTCCGATTCAGCGACAACGGCTGATATTTTATCTACGGCAGTATTTGTTTTAGGCGAACAGGATGCTGAAGAAATATTAAAAAATTTCCCAGGCATAAAATTGAGAATTTATGATGAATTCGTTTAACCATCCAATTAATAATATTAGTATCTCAGCGGCGAAAATGTTTATTTTCTTTTCCCAGCTGATGGAAAAACCGGTTTTTGATAAAAATAACCTGCGCGTAGGCGAACTCTATGATTTAGTAGTAAAACCGTCGGAAGTTTATCCGCTTTCCTGCGCTTTAGTTATCCGTAAAGGCTTTCCTAACCACAGATATTCAACGATTAGTTGGCAGGATGTGCAAAAAATTAACCAAGAGGGCGCTTTTTTAAAAATAGATAAAACCGCGTTAATTTTTTCCGAAAGCCATGATGAAAAAAAAGAATTTACCTTAAGAAGGGATATCCTTGACCAGCAGGTAGTCGATACCTATAACCATAAGGTGATCCGCGTTAACGACATTCACTTATTAAATGTCGACCAGGCGTTAATGATTGCTCATGTGGATATCGGCAGCCGCGGCTTGTTCAGGCGCCTGGGTTTTGAAAAAGCAATTGATTTTATCGTGCGTTTATTTAATCCTAAAGCTAAATATTTAAAATCCGAACACCTGGTATCCTGGAAATACATCCAACCGTTGACGATCAATCCGGTAAGTATGACGATTAAAATTGACGCTCCCCAAAAAAACCTGGCGAATATCCCGGCCGCGGATTTGGGCGATATCTTCCTGGATTTGAACATCAACCATCAGATTGCTTTATTTAAATCTTTAAACCTGGATAACAAAACAAAAATTTTCACGAACATCGATTTCAAAACCCAGCGTTCGTTGATGGAAGAACTAAGCGATAGCGATGCCTCTGAACTGTTAAACAATATTCCTTCGGATGAAGCGACGGATTTCCTGGAAAAACTGCCCAGTGAACAGACTAAACACATATTAAATTTGATTGAGAATAAATATTCTAAGCGCCTTTCCCAGCTGCTCGGTTATTCCGGCGATTCAGCCGGAGGTTTGATGACTACCGAATACATCGCTTTTGCCAAAGATACGACAGTAGAAGCGGCGTTAAATCAGATCCGCGAACGCAAATTTAAGTCAGAACCGGCGCAATTTGTTTATATCATCAGCCCGGAACATCAGTTAATCGGAGCGACAAACTTTCGCAGGTTAATGTTAGCCAAACCGCTTGATTTAATCGGTAGTTGCGCGTTCCCTAAAACTTATTTTGTGCATTTGGATTCCAGCGTGAAAGAAGTCGCCTACTTAATGGAAAAATATAAATATTTCGCCATCCCTGTTGTAAATGAAAATAATATCCTGCAGGGGATCATTACTGTTGATGATATCTTAAGCCAGATGATTGCTTTTGCCTGGCGCAGGTTAAAACGCATCAAGATTATGCAAAAAACATGAAAAAATTAAGAGGTTTTTGGGTAAAAATGTTGATTTTTCTCTCGGTGATGGGGCCGGGAATTATCACAGCTAATGTCGATAACGACGCAGGCGGCATCACTACTTATTCGGTGGCCGGCGCGCATTTTGGTTACACGTTAATCTGGTCTTTTATACCGATCATCATCGCCCTGGTAATTATTCAGGAGATGTGCAGCCGCATGGCTGTAGTTACCGGCAAAGGCCTGGCTGACCTTATCCGCGAAGAATTCGGCGCGAAAATTGCTTTTTACGCCATGGTAATTTTAGTTTTCTCCAATATTTTTAATACAATCTCTGAATTTGCCGGAATCGCGGCAAGCGCCGAACTCTTTGGGATCAGTAAATACATTTTAGTGCCTCTTTGCGCGCTATTTGTCTGGTGGTTGATTGTTAAAGGAACTTATAAATCAGTGGAAAAAGTATTTCTCGTGGCTTGCCTTTTCTATGTTTCCTATATTATTTCAGGATTTCTTTCCAAACCTGATTGGAAAACTGTCGCGGTGAGTTCGATCAGCCTGAGTTTTCAATTTGA
>JALOBQ010000063.1:0-3267 GCA_023228185.1 Candidatus Omnitrophota bacterium | reverse complement strand
TCAATTTGACAAAGCTTACATCTTAATGTTGATCGGAATTATCGGCACAACCATCGCGCCCTGGATGCAATTTTACCAACAATCCTCGGTAGTAGAGAAGGGAGTTAAAATTGAAAACTATAATTACAGCCGGCTGGATGTGATTATCGGCTCATTTATAGTTAATATCATCGCTATTTTTATCGTGATTGTCTGCGCGAACACACTTTTTACGCATGGCATAAGAATTGATTCTGCCCAAGACGCGGCTTTAGCGCTTAAACCGCTTGCCGGCCAATATTGTTTTTATCTTTTTGCTTTTGGCCTGCTAAATGCTTCGATTTTCTCCGCCTGCATTCTGCCGTTATCCACGGCTTACTCGGTATGCGAAGGTATGGGCTGGGAAGTAGGCGTGAACCGCACATTTAAGGAAGCACCGCAGTTTTACAGCTTATATTCAGCAATCATTATTATCGGAGCCGCGGTAATTCTCTTGCCAAACGTAAAACTTATTCCAATTATGCTTTTATCCCAGGCGTGTAACGGAATTCTTTTGCCTTTTGTGTTGATCTTTATGCTCTTATTGGTAAACAATAAAAGGCTGATGGGCAAATATGTGAATTCCCGTTTTTATAATATTTGCGCGATACTGATCATCGCCGCGATGATTTTGCTTTCGCTGATTCTTTGCGTTACCGCGTTTATCAAATAACAGGTAAAATTATGAATATACTTGATCTCCTTCAATTAAAAGATAAGCGTAAAATTACTATGCTTACCGCTTATGATTATCCGACCGCTTATCTGGTTGATAAAGCAGGCATTGATATAATCCTTGTCGGTGATTCTTTGGCAAATGTTGTCCTGGGATTAGATTCCACTGCCACAGTAGGGATGCCGGAGATGCTGCACCATACTAAAGCTGTGAGAAGGGCAATAAAAAACGCCTTACTTCTTGGCGATATGCCGTATAATTCATATCAAACTAACCCTGAAGAAGCCGTGAATAACGCGCGTTGTTTTATTGAGCAGGCTGGCTGCGCCGGCGTAAAACTTGAGTGGTTCAAAGATTGCCTTGAAGTTACAAAAAAAATCATTTCCGCCGGAATCCCCGTAATGGGGCATATCGGCTTAACGCCCCAAACAGTTGATAGAATCAATGGATTCAAATGCCAGGGCAAAGACGCCGAAAGCGCGCGTAACCTTATTGCGCAGGCTCAAGCCCTGCAGGACGCCGGATGTTTCGCTATTGTTTTAGAGTGCGTGCCTGATAAAATTGCCGGGTTAATTACTGGCAAACTTAAGATACCGACTATTGGTATTGGCGCCGGTGTTCATTGCGATGGCCAGGTTTTGGTAATCAATGATTTGCTTGGATTATTTGAGCGGCATACTCCGAAATTCGTAAAAAAATACGCTGACCTATCCTCTGAAATCACTAAAGCGGTAGAAAAGTATAAACTTGAAGTCCTGCGGGGAGAATTCCCTGATCAAGAACATTCTTACAATATCGAAGAAGATGAATTCAAAAAAATCCAAGGCGTTTAAATCAATTATCAAATACTGCCAGATAAGTATCGCCTTAATTTTAGCGTTGCTTTTTATAATCAAATTCGCCGGGCCGCAGATACTCAGGCAATATATCGCTTATGGTATTGGTGATTGCCAGAGCATTCCTATACTTTGCATGGAACCAGAAGAAAAAATAATCCAGCCCAGCGAAGACTTGAAATATATCCAGGAGGATCTGGTTTTTCAAAAATTCAGCCGTCTTTGTTTATCAAGCCCAAAAAGTTTTGCTCTGGTGCAAGAGTTAACACAAAGGCCGTATTACAAAAAACATAAAAAATTAGATAAAGGCGACGTAATTTATCTGCTTTATCAGGATCCGGGAGCTTTTTTAAAATTATACCCTGACGTAAAAAAACAGGGGGTAGCGGATAATTTTATGTTTATTGATCGGCTGATGCGAGCGCGGATAAACAAAATCAATAATATTACCGACGCTTTCTTTGTGATTATGAAAAGTATTTTTACTCCCGATGTCGGCAGCCAGAGTATCGCTAAAATGATCAGATTCCGCCTGCATAATAAACGCGGATTTATCATCTACAATCAGACTTCAGGGGAAAATTATTTTGACTGCGGCGTAATTGACGAAAAAGACAATTTTTTCAAAGTTTATATCAAAGATAAAAGCGGCAGGCTGGATTTAAATAAGGTCTTTTCAATTATTTATACGATTCAACCTTTAAATTAATGCTCAGGCCGAAAACAGTAATTTGCTTGATTTTTACGCGAATCTGTGCTAAAAATAAAAAATTAAATAATCATCGTATCCTGGAAACTGTTCCTGAAAAAATATGGATAATTTAGAGAAAATAGTTTCACTCGCCAAACGCCGTGGATTCATCTTCGCCGGCAGTGATATTTACGGCGGGCTAAGTAATACCTGGGATTACGGGCCGTTTGGCGTTGAGCTAAAAAATAATTTAAAACGCGCCTGGTGGAAAGCTTGCGTATACGAGCGATACGATATTTTTGGCATGGACTCAAGCATCCTGATGCATCCTAAAGTATGGCAAGCCAGCGGCCATGTTGAAAATTTCTTTGATTTAAAAAGCGATTGCAAAGTTTGCAAGAAACGTTTTAAAACCGAGGATTTATCAGGCGCCAAAGTTTGCCCGGAATGCGGCGGTGAGCTTACCGAATCGCGCGCTTTTAATTTAATGTTTAAAACCTACCAGGGCCCGGTCGAAGATACCTCAAACGCTATTTACCTGCGCCCGGAAACAGCCCAAGGTATGTTTGTAAATTTTTTAAATATCATTGATTCCCGCCACCCGCGCCTGCCTTTTGGTATGGCGCAAATCGGAAAATCATTCCGTAATGAGATCACGCCGGGTAATTTTACATTCCGCACGCGCGAATTTGAACAGATGGAAGTAGAATACTTTTGCCGGCCGGAAGAATCTGATAAGATCTACGCCGAATGGGTCCAGGAAAGATTTAACTGGTATTTAAATTTAGGCATAAAGAAAGAAAACCTGCGCCTGCGCGTGCACGAAAAAGACGAATTAGCCCATTACGCCAAAGCCTGCACGGATATCGAATATAAATTTCCTTTTGGCTGGGCGGAATTAGAGGGTATTGCCAACCGCACGGATTTTGACTTAAAACAGCACGCGCAAATCAGCGGCAAAGATATGCGCTTCTTCGATGACCAGAAAAAAGAAAGATTTTATCCTTATATTATCGAGCCTTCCGGCGGCGTGGACAGAAGCGTGC
>JALOBQ010000062.1 GCA_023228185.1 Candidatus Omnitrophota bacterium | reverse complement strand
AAACTCCCTGGATCTAAATAATGTCAATTGTTTGGTTTGCGCCGGCAATACGACAATGTTGCATTTACTTTTGGGCGTGGATCCGGCGCATATCCGCAAGCAACCTTATGTGCCGACAGCTAATTTTCTTCCCGTAGTGCGCTCTAACGAAGCCGGGATTAATATTAATCCGCGCGGGCTGCTTTATTGCGTTCCCAGCGTTGCCAGTTATGTCGGAGGCGATACTACTGCCGGAGTTTTATCCAGCGGTATCTTTAAGAATGAGCAGTTAAATATTCTGATTGATATCGGCACTAACGGAGAAATTGTTTTAGGCAATAAAGAATTCTTAGTAGCTTGCGCGGCGAGCGCCGGGCCGGCGTTTGAAGGAAGCGGCGTGAGTGCAGGTATGCGGGCAAGCAGCGGGGCAATTCAAAAAATAAAAATTAACCGGCAAGGAGATGTTGATTATGCGACGATTGGTGATGCCAAACCTTGCGGTATATGCGGTTCTGGTTATATCGAATTGCTCAGCAGTATGCTTTTTTCCGGGATCATCGATAAAAGCGGTAAATTTTTATTAGCCGGCAAAAGGATCCGGCAAACTGAAAATGGAAAAGCATTCGTGGTTGTTTTCAAGGAGAATAGCGCGTCGGGTAAAGATATTCTGATTACGGAAGCTGATATCGAAAATTTAAAAAGGTCTAAGGCCGCAATTTACGCGGCTAGCGCGATACTCGTTCGCCACTTAGGATTAGAGTTTTCGCAAATCAAGCGGATCTATATTGCCGGAGGTTTTGGAACGTTCCTGGATATGGAAAAAGCGATTTCTATCGGGCTTTTACCGGATTTAGACAGGTCAAAGTTTGTTTTTATCGGTAATAGTTCGCTTGCCGGCGCAAAAGATATCCTGCTTTCTGAACAGGCGCAACACTGGGCTGAAACAATTGCCCGCACGGTAACTAATTTTGAGTTGTCTGTTGAACCGGGTTATATGGAAGAGTACGGATTAGCTTTATTTTTTCCGCACACTGATTTAACAAAATTCCCTACGGTAAAATTCTGATGGGCTATATAATCGCGATGGCCGGAAAAGGCGGTACAGGTAAAACAACAATTGCTGCCTTGATTGCCAGGGTGATTATTGAGAAAAAATTAGGTTCCTTGCTTTTAATTGACGCTGACCCGAACAGTAATTTAGGCGAATTGCTTGGAGTTAATCTAACTGAGTCTATTGGCAGCATCCTTGACAATTTAACTAATCACCCGGAAAGTTTACCGGAAAATTTTCCAAAAGACCGTTTTATCGAACTAAAAGTTCAAGAAGCTGTTTATGAGGCAAAAGGATTTGACCTATTGGCAATGGGCAGGCCGGAAGGCCCGGGATGTTATTGTTATATCAATAATATTTTGCGTTCTCTGATATCTAAGCTTGCTAATAATTATGATTACGTGATTATCGATAATGAGGCGGGGCTTGAGCATTTATCGCGCAAAACTACCCGTTCTCTGGACGTTTTGCTGGTAATCAGCGATAACTCAAGTATCGGATTAAAATCAGCTAAGCGGATCATTGAGCTGGCGGATTCTTTAAAAATACAGGCAAAGAAAAGTTTTTTATTGATTAACCGCGCGCAAACCGCTATTATAGAAAAAATTTCTCTAAACCAATTGTTTTATCTAGGCGCGCTTGATTTTGACCCGTTGGTTGAAGAATTAAGTTCTAGCGGTAAGCCGTTAACAGAGTTGCCCGAACAAGCTAAGGCTTTTAATCAACTTAAAGAAATAGGGGAAAAAATATGGTCGAACACCCGCTAATTGAAAAATGGGCTTCGCAGATCGCAAGCATAACTCTGGGAGCTTGTAAATCCGAAGGTGGGTCGCGCAGCAAAATCCTGAATATCGGCGGCCAAAATACATTGCCGCTTTTGTTTAAAGAAGGAAAAATTCCTAATCCTCCAAGAATAGCTTTTGAAGTTTGGGATCAGGCGCCAGGCGATTGGCCTGTTGAGCTGGTAAACGCGTTAGGCAAAAATATTCTTGATCCTTTTAAATGGGCAGAGTATTGCGTTAAAGAGTGCCAGGCAGAATTGCTTTGCGTCAAACTGGTAAGTTTTCACCCTGATTACGGTAATAAACAACCGGAGCTTGCGGGAAAATTTATTAAAGATCTTTTAAAGCGCGTTGAAGTGCCGTTAATTATCATTGGCTGCGGAGACCACGCAGTCGATAATTCAATTCTGCCGATAGTTTCAGAAGCGGCAAAAGGAGAGCGTTGCCTTATTGGCTCCGCTTTGCAGGACAATTATAAGACTCTTGTTGCCAGCGTCCTGGCCGATGGCCATAGTATTGTCGCCGAAAGCCCGATAGACGTGAATATCGCCAAACAATTGAACATTTTAATTTCAGATATGGGTTTGAGCCTGGAAAGAATAGTTATTAATCCGACTATCGGAGCTTTAGGGTATGGTTTGGAATACGCTTATTCAATTATGGAGAGAGCGCGCCTGGCGGCTTTATCCGGCGATAAAACATTAGCTTGCCCGTTTATTTGTTTTGCCGGCCAGGAAGCCTGGAGAGCGAATGAAGCGAAATTAAGCCCGCAGCATGGTATAATTTGGGAAACAATTACTGCCAGCGCCTTAATTCAGGCTGGCGCCGATATTCTTGTGATCAGGCATCCGTCTGCGGCGGAAAAATTAAACAAGCATATTAAAAATTTATTTTCATAAACCTTACTGATTATGTTTATTATTGGCGAGTTGATTAATGGGATGTACCCGGTGATCGCAAAGGCGATTATCGATAAAGACAAAGCTGTAATTCAGCAATACGCGCTTAAACAGGTTGCCTGCGGAGCTAGCGCTTTAGATATAAATTGCGGGCCAGCATCAAGACAGCCGCTAATCGATATGCCCTGGCTGATTGAAACAGTGCAGGATGTAACTAATCTTACGCTTTGTCTGGATTCCAGTAAGATCTCCGTAATTGAGGCGGGTTTAAAAGCCGCAAAAAATAAAACAATAATTAATTCAACCACCGCTGATAAAGACAAGCTGAATATTATTATTCCGTTGGCTCTAAAGTATAATTCTTCTTTGATTGGGTTAGCGATGAGTGCAAAAGGCATACCGCAAAATAAAGACCAACGTTTGGAATTAGCCGCTGAGATTATTACGGCTTGCCTGGAAAGCGGATTTCCTGTTGAAAATTTGTATTTGGATCCTATTTTGATGCCGGTAAATGTCGCCCAAGCACAGTTAAAAGATATCCTGGAGTCAATTCACGAGTTTAAATTTATTTCCCAGCCTAGCCCGAAGACAGTGGTTGGCTTGAGTAATATTTCGCAAGGCACAAATTCACGCAACCTGATTAATCGTTCGTTTTTAACCATGGCTATTGCCTACGGGTTGGATTCTGCTATACTGGACCCTTTAGATAATCAGCTACTTGACGCTTTGATCACCGCGGAATTGATTATGAATAAGAATATTTATTGCGCTTCTTACCTGGACGCTTATAGGAAAAAGTAAAATGCCTAAAAATAAAATCATCGCCAATGTTTTTAAGACAAACAGTTTTATGGAAAGTTTGAAAATTTCCATAAAAGGTTTAATTTACCTGTTTCTTTATCACAGGAATATGCGGATTATATTTGTCTGCGGTTTGGCGGCTTTACTTTTCGGGTATTTTTTAAAGCTAAAAGGCATAGAGCTTGTGGCGTTATCGATCACAGTCGCGCTTGTTTTTATGGCGGAAATTTTTAATACGGCGATTGAAATGATGATGAACATTGTTTCCGGAGAGCATAACGTAAAAATAAAATTAATCAAAGATATTGCCGCGGCGGTTGTGGTGGTTACCTGTGTGAACTCTTTAGCTGTTGCCTATATTCTTTTCTGGAAAAAACTTTTTTAAACCAATGACTTTAGTAAAAATATTTCTTATTTTTTGCGGTATCTGGAATCTTCTTGACGGTATTGTTTCGATAAAGTTAAGGTCTTTGGGCCATAGCTGGATTTCTGATTTATGCCGTTTGATCCGAGCGTTGTTGGGTTTAGGTTTGATTTTAGCGGGCTTGTTGATCAAATAATCTAATAATAATTTTGGCGGAGTAGCTCAGCCTGATAGAGCACGCGGCTCATACCCGCTTGGTCGGTGGTTTAAATCCACTCTCCGCCACCAGTTATACAAAAAATAAAAGTAGGTAGTAGATAGTATATAGAATGTAGGGAAAAGCAAGGGCAAAAGCAGTCAATTTTTTAAAAAGCAGTGGTTTCCCGCTGAGAAATCGGCGGGATTTTTATTTAGAGGCGTTTTAAGATGATTGCCGTAGAAAGGTAAACAGCTATTTCGATCAGGATGGTGGATAATGCCGCGCCTTGGTAAGAGTAATAGAAGATCATAATAAAGGTTAAAGGCAAGCCAAAAATAGCGGCGGCAATATGAATTTTAGAATATAAATCCTGCCTGGCGCAAACAAGCAGGAATTGCACTCGCAAAGCGTTAGCCACGACAAAAAATACAGAAATTAAAAGTAATCTTAGGCAGCTGACTACTCCAGAGTACGCATTGCCGCAGACTAATTTTACGATTAAATGAGCCGAAAAATAGCAGAGTGGAATAATTACAAGATAGGTTATTGTAATTGAATTTTGCACTTTATTCATTAAACGAAAAGCTTTGTTCTTGCTGGTTTGAAAAATCTTGTTAAAACGCGGATATACTGCCTGCGATAAAGAGTCCAGAGGAAAAGTCTGGATCGCGCCGGCAATCTTTTCGGCGATGGCGTAATAACCGGTAAATGTGTTATTGGTAAGCAGCCCAACGGCAAAAACGCGGCTTGCCGTATAGGTATTGATTGCCACTACGGAGATAAAATAATCCCAGCCCGTTTTAAGTTGCTTAAGAATATCATTAACGCTTCGATTAACTAAAGAGAGATTAAACATTTTAAAAGCGGTAAACAGCCCAAGTAGTCCGGTAAGAATAAAGAATATTGAATTAAACAAAGGCACGTATAAAAAATCTTGTGGTTTTTTGATAAAAATAATTATGCTTGCCGCGTAAAGGATGCCGCAAGCGATATTTAATAAAGCGGTATATTTCATTTTTTCCGTGCCCTGGAATAACCAACTGGGAAATAACGCGTTGCCCAGCACGGCGCCGAAGCTTAAGGCGTAGATTAACCAGTCTTGCTTAAAGCGGGGAAAAAGATTTACGATGAGCATCATTAGAAAGAAGCTGATTATTACCAGAATGAGTTTTACCGCCAACACAGAGGTAAAAATCTGATGCAATTGTTCTTTACGCTCCCTGTATAAAGCAATCTGGCGGGTAGCAGAAAGATTAAAACCATAATCAGTTAAGATAACGAAATATTGGACAAACGATTGGGCAAAAGCGATAAGGCCGATTTTTTCCGGGCCGAGCACGCGGATTAGATAAGGTAGGACAATCAGGGGTAAAACATAATTTACCCCTTGCAGAGAAGAAAGGGAGAAAAAATTTTCCAGGACTGTTTTAACTTCCTGTCGATAAGTATTTTTAGCCATCTAGATATAAGATACACTCAACTTTTCAAAATGTCAATTCCCTGTTCCCTGGACCCTGTTTCCATCTCGACCTGGAAACAGGGTCCAACTCAAGCTGGAAACAGGGTCCAAGTCGACCTGGAAACAGGGTCCAACTCGTGAAGGAAACAGGGTCCAACTCGACCTGGAAACAGGGTCCAACTCGTGAAGGAAACAGGGTCCAACTCGACCTGGAAAAAGGGTCCACCTCGAGAAGGAAATAGGGTCCAAGGAGATCAGTTGAAAATA
>JALOBQ010000005.1 GCA_023228185.1 Candidatus Omnitrophota bacterium | reverse complement strand
TGCTGATATTGATCTGCGCAAGTGAGCTTGCGGCAGGCAAAGAGAAAGTTAATTTTTGGAAACTTCCCATTGGCTGAATCGTCATCGGCAGAGCGCGGAAATCGATACCGCCTTTATCCATATTTTTTACCGATACTGGCGAGCTGGCAGTATCTCTATCTTGCCATAATAACTCAACATCATCACGAAAATCTTCATTATTAGTTGCCTTGAAAGCAATAGACACTACTCGGCCAGACAACATTGCAACATCATTAGAAGAAAGGCCGTATTTTTCATAAATACCATCTTCTTCTAATGAGGAAATTACCGTTGAAGCAATTAAAACAAATTCTTCCGGAGAAAGTTCATTGCCCTTTATTCTTTGGTTTGCGTCTCTTAATTCATTACTTAAGATCTTGGCAAAAATCAGCACTTTATTTTCTGATACACCTGTTAAATTCTTAAGTCCTACTATTATTTCATTCCATGTTACTATCTTCTCTTTGACCGGCGAGCTGATAGTAACAGTAGCTTCTAAAGAACTAATTAGGGAAGATTCTCCTGCTCCCCCGTAAACATTTCCTGTAAGTTCATAAGTATTGGCATTAGTTTTGTCGATCCCATAATTTAAATAAACATTCTCCTGCCCGTAAAACATTAAACCCAATGCTTCTTTGGATGTGAATGAATCTCTTCCTTTTGCTATATTATCTAAAACAATCTTTTCTAAACTTATCTTTACGGCTTGAGATAAAAGCATTGGTTTACCACCAACCTCTATTGAATTATTTTCTATATCTTCAGCGCCTAAAGTAAAATCAACCTTTAAATCACGTAGCAAACCAGAAGCATCCTTAGCTCGCATCGATATGATATGTTTGTTTTTAGGCATCTGTATTATTTTAACTGCTTTAACCTGGGCAACTGTATTTTGCGCGGGATCATTATATGCGCGAATTGAAGTAATCGCGCTCTTATTCTGTATTTCAGCTCCGGCAAGTTTAAGTTTGTTTGCTAAAGCATTTATTAAGCTAACTGCCTCTTTCTCATTAAGCCGATATTTTTCAACAAGTTTTATTACTGTGTTATTAGCTAATTTTATCAATTCTTTTCTATTCAAAGCTGCTCCGTAAGCTAAAGCAGGATCTAAACTAGAAAGTCCCTCAATAAAAGGGTCCCATATGGGAAAACCATTTACGCTTTTCCAAACTAAAAGTTCTTTGGCAAAGGTATCATTAAGCGCCTGGGATACTTTAATAGATTCAGTTTCAACTGGCGAGCTGGAAAAAACATCTTCTGCTTTTGGTATATAGATCTTGCCTTTCTTAAGGTAGATAGTTTCCTCTGAATCTTTCAGCTGATCTATGTGCAGAATTACACTCTTAATATCCTGATCTTTTAGTTGAAACTTTTCTTTGACTTTCTCTGCGTCAATAACAGATCCCGGGGTTGCTTCCCAAAGCATATTAAAAAACATCGATTTGTTTAAGTTTAAGTTATTTATATTACTATATCCTATCGGGCTGGAGGAACCATTCTCTATACTATAGATTCCGATTACTTCACGAGCTCTATCGGCTAACTCTTGCCAGCGCGCATCGCTACCGGCATCTATCTTATCCCAGGTTTCCTTTGTACAAGGAGTCACTATCTCAAGATAAGTACGTATTACTGGTTCGCCAGTACCAGAGACACGCACAGTTACCACGGAATTATCGGCAAAAACCATTTTGTAGCCGCTGGATTTTTCGCTTAACGGATCATAACAGATTAATACCTTGGATAACCCGCCATATCTATTAGCTACGGGAATAATTTTTTCATTAATAATCGGTAAATTAATAAATTTATCTTCATTACCTTTATAAACAAATTCAAACTCTCCGTTATTTCGTTTAACGACGCCTGCCGCTTCTCCTAAATTAATCAACTCAAGCATCTGCGCGCCTTCAAATTTGCGTGCCCCTTTATAAGGAGTATCGATGCGACGGTATTTAAAATGCGCGCCAATGGTAGATTCTATTTCTTTTTTGTATTCAGTCAGGCTCTTTCCGGTTTCTGCCACAATCCAGGCTGCAAGCAGGCCTACGGCTATACCATCATCTTTAGATTTCTTCCATATGCCGATTCCTACATGAGCGCTCTCCTCGCCTACTACTATATATTCTCCTGATTCCAGAGGATCGACCAGATTCTTAAATCCTGTATCTACTTCTAAAGTTTTATCTCCCCAATACTTGTCTACGGCATTTGAAAAATCACTTGTAGGTATAGTTTTACCGATCGCGCCTTTATAGCCTTTAGTCCTTAAAAACCATTTATACATCGGAATTAGTTCGTTAGCGGTATACCTTATACCATTTACGTCTCTTACCCCAAACCGGTCAGCATCAACATCTTGCATAATCTCTATTACATTTTTGCCTTCTTTATATGCCTGGGCTATATTTTTATCAAAATCAGGCGCATAATCGGGATTCGGGCCCCTTTTATCCGATCCGCCAAACATCCGGTCAATTGTATTATTCTTCTCTTCATATTTAATGCCCAAATTCTGTAAAATTTGGGGCACATACCCGATAGCTCCACCTTGAACAGGATTAGAGATTACCTTGTTATTCTCTTTGCTGCCCCATTTTTTGAGCGCGATTTTGGCATCAACGGGAATATTATTTAAGATGTAATTAATATAGTCTTGCTTATAGTCAACCATATCAATCAGGCTTTTATTAAGAGCTTCAGAAACTGAGATTACCGATGCCTCTGTGATTTCCCTGGTTATTTTCTGCAATGGCTCAGTAACCGTAGCCGGAGCAGCTCCTCCATTAGATAATAACCATTTAATCCCTAACCATTGCCAAGGATTATGGCTGGCAGTAATCATAATGCCTCCAGCGTCAGGATCATTTGTCTCCTGGCTATCCACCACACTAAAAGCTAAACTTGGCAAAGGAACAGCATTTGCCGGAAGTTTTACCTTAATACCATTAGCCGCAAGTACAGCTGCGGTTAAATACGCATATTCGCGGGCCATCAAGCGGGTTTCATAACCTATACGTACAGGGCCATTAAGTTTATTCGCTTTATAATAACTGGCAATGCCCTGAGCATCACGTAATACTCTTTGAACATTAAAGCGTGAGACAACTGTTGGGTCTTCATCATAGATGACGTCTCTATCTCCGCTGGTGCCATATTTCACATATTTAGCCATAGAAGGGTCGAGGCCTATTTTTCGTATATTTTTTATAGAGGAATTCTTAGATAATACTTCCAGAATTATTGGATCGCTATAAAGATCCAATACTTCTTGTGGTAATTGCCCTGATACAATAGGTTCTTCTTTATAAGTAAAGGAACCTTTCTGCTCTGTTAGGACAACCGGGCTGGAGACAGTGCCATTTACAACGTTATCCAACGAGTTCTGCACACTATTATAATCATTGGAAAACGCGGTTGTGGCATTTTTAAGTAGAATCGCGCCGATCTGCGTTATGTCAGCATTGCTTTCTAAGATTAAACCTATAGTTTGGCGGCTCGAAGCATAACCTGATTCAATGGTTTTAGCTATACTGCCGTCTTTGTTTTTGGCGACACCTTTTTCAATCAAGTGTTTAATTGTTCCGTAAGGCAATGTATTTACAACAAATGGCCCTTGTAGCGGATGCACGTATATGCCTGCCGGATAATCAGCGGCAATACTTTCATCGATAATACCTTTTTTAAGTAGATCCGCGCCTTTGGAACCGGTAGAAGCAAGCAGGAATTCCTGCGGTTTGATTTTTAAACCAAGAGCAGCGGCATCTGCTTTTAATTCTTTCCAAGATGGATTGTTATCGCTGAATGCATCTTTGAATATTTTGTTGTATGCTTCTATGGCAATGGCATTAGCTACTTTGCCATGTGAGTTTTTAGGTACGAGCTTGTTTTCCTCAAAATAAACATCCCAGCGGGAAATGAAAAAGCTCGCCACAGAATACACGCGGTTAAACTCTTCTTTGCTTAATTTGCCTGATTTTACATTAATCAGGCCGCGCTGTAATCCGCGGATATAGGCGTCCACAACTTTATAGTATTGCGTGGGGGTAAAAATAAGCGTTACGTTTACATTACGTCCGCGAGAGATAACTGCTTCCACTATTTGATAGCCAATTTGATTATCAACACCATTTTCATCAGAGCTCAAAGCGACTTTAATCATCATATGCTCTGGATCGATATTCGTCCAGAGTAGCGCTTCTTTCAAAGCTTGCGCGACATCCGTATTATTAACAGCGGGATTAAGCTCAACGCTAAATTTCGCGTTTTTTACGCCGGCTTTTTCAAAAATACCTAAAGCGGTTTTGGCTAATTCGCTGACTAATTGATAATAGATAGTTTTCCTGTCCAAACCTTGAGATGCTAATTCTTTTGCTTTATCCATTACACGTGGATCGCTAAGGTAAGCTTTAATTAAGGAAGGATTGGTCGTAACGCCATTAATACCGTGTGTACGCACTAAATTTTCAAATTCACCAGAAAGCAACATCTCAAAAGTCAGGCCATCAAGCCAGATCCTCTGATTGATATCAGAATAGACGCGTAAGGAACTGACTGGTTGGATATTCAAAGGGCTGGAGGCGGAAATCGGCTCAAGAAATACCTGAAAATTTTCAGAAATATGTTGCAGAACAATGGAATCAGCTGCTGCGAGAGTGAGGGTACGATGCACAGAATCATAAAATATTTTTATACTGATATTGCCTACCTTATAAATCCATTCATCAGAACTAAAACGATAGATATCTGGCCCAGCAACCCATATTAAACCTTTTTCAGACCTGATCTCAAAAAGCAATTTTCTTTCTAAATTGCCATAATCAAAAGTTCTGTAAACTGCTATCCGGGCATTGCCATCAAAAAACTCTTTAGACAGAGAATTAAGAATAAGCGATGAAGAAATAATATTTGGATTATATAAAGAATATTTAAAATCATGTTTAGTAGTAAGGCCGCCTAAAAGCTCGGCACCCTTTATATCTATTTTTATAGAAGAATCTTGAAAGCTCACCGGGCTTGAACTGATTCCAGGAGTTATTGAGATGGGATTATTAATTTTTACCACACCAGAAAACGGCACCAGGCCGTTTTTGGTAGCCGCGTTCATAAATACAGGGCTTGAGCCGGTAAAGCCGGCAATCGGACTGCTCTGTTTATTCTGAGTGATAATGTTCATATTCGGGCCAAGTTCAATACCGCCTGAAAAGTAACTTCTAATGGACTGTCCGGATACTGCGCTAACGTTAGTTTGGAGATTATACTCGCCATTCTTAAAAGAAGACTGATATTGCTTAAAGTAAGTGTCTTTTGACCAGGTTTGGTTAGAGGTAAGGTCTTTAAGGTTGGATTTATTGATATAGGAAGCGTATAAACCACCCTTGCCGTAGAATCTGGATTTAAACCAGCGGGCTAATATTAAGGAATAGTAAACTTGCCTTAAAGCGGCGTAATCTTTGGAATTGTTTACTTTTTTAGTTAGTTCAGGAAGAATCAGTTCGCGGATCAGCTGGGAAGAATATTCATTCAGCTCTTTGGCGCGGATATCCGAGAAGTTATAGGTTGTAGAACCTTGCAAATGATCCTGTTCTAACATCACTTTCAGGGTAGCTTTGTAGATATACGCGCTGCTACCTTCAGCTTCACGGATAATGATCTCACCAGGGACAATCCAGGGACGGGTTAATGTAGGGATGTTGACATTCTGAGTGCCGTAGATTTGAGCGGCTTTTTGATAGAGCTTATCCCAATAGAGTTTTCCTAAAACAGTATTAGGCGCGGTAAAAGCAGCAGTGTCCTTTTTAAGCTGGACGTCTGTTTCCAGGAAGATTTTGCCAATATCGGTTTTAGCCAGTAAATCAGGAATAATATTGTCTTTCGAATCAGGGCGCAAGTTTACCCAGAAGTTATCATCAGGAAGCGTTACGCCAATTAAGAAGTATTTTAGAAGCTGCTTACCGGATTCCTGGAGCTTTAAGTCTTTTAGGCCCTTTAAGTCGCCTTTATCCAGAAGCATCTGGATATTATTGGAAGAATTATCATAGGAGAAATACCTTAAATGCGGCAAGCGGAACTTTTCCTGGGCAAAATTTGAGCTGAACTTGGCAAAGTGCGACGTAAGGTTCAGTTCAACTGAAGCTACCTGGGCAAAGCCGGTTTGAGTGAAAAAAAGAATAAAAGAAAGGAACAACGATATGATCTTACGAGGAAATTTTGCTTTGCTTGCCATCGGGCTTTCTCCTTTTAATTAGGATTAGACTTTTAAAAAGTTTTAGTTAACAACTTAAAAAAATAAACTTTCTAACCCTTAATTTCAGTTTTGCCCGTGGCAGGATGTGTGAAACAAATCGCAAAACTAATAAATGTTAACATATCTTGCGAATTTGTCAAGAAAAATTACTGTTTTTTGTCTATTGTTTAAATAGCGGCAACGATCTTCAATTTTAATCGTTGCCGCTATTTGTTCTACTACCTACTGCTTTTTAATACATCCCTCCGCCACCCATACCTCCCATGCCACCCATACCACCTGGCATTGCAGGCATCTTTTCTTCTTTTTCCGGTTTATCCGCGATTGCGGCTTCCGTAGTTAGAAGTAATGACGCGATACTTGAGGCATTCTGTAAAGCGGAACGGGTAACTTTTGTCGGGTCAATTACGCCAGCTTCGATCATATCCACATAAGCATCCTGGCTGACATCATAACCGATATTAGTTTTCTCGCTTTTAATTCTTTGCACAACCACAGAACCCTCCATTCCGGCATTTTGGATAATCTGCCTTAAGGGTTCCTCAATAGCTCTTTTAATTATATTACAGCCGATCTTCTCATCGCCTTCAAGCTTTAGCTTATCTAAAGCCGCGATAGTGCGGATCAAGGCTACACCGCCGCCTGGAACAATGCCTTCTTGGCTGGCAGCGCGAGTCGCGTGCAATGCGTCTTCCACACGCGCTTTTTTCTCCTTCATTTCAGATTCGGTTGCGGCACCTACGTTGATTACTGCCACGCCACCGGATAATTTGGCTAAACGTTCCTGCAATTTCTCTTTATCGTAATCAGAATCCGTATCTTCGATTTGTTTCTTCATCTGAGCGATACGGGCGTTGATCGCGGCATTTTTGCCAGCGCCTTCAACAATAGTAGTATTTTCTTTGTCAATTTTTACTTTTTTAGCGCGGCCAAGGTCATCAAGGTCAATATTCTCAAGCTTGATGCCTAAATCCTCGGTAAGAGCCTTACCACCGGTAAGAATAGCGATATCTTCGAGCATCGCTTTACGCCTATCTCCATAACCAGGAGCTTTCACGGCGCAAGCAACAAAAGTTCCGCGAATCTTGTTTACTACTAAAGTAGCTAACGCTTCACCGTCAACTTCTTCAGCAATAATCAAAAGTGGTTTTCCTGTGCGGGCAATCTTCTCTAATAAAGGAAGGATATCCTTAATTGAAGATATCTTTTTCTCATAAATTAATATATATGGATCCTCTAAAAGCACTTCCATACGTTCGGCGTCAGTAACAAAATACGGAGAAAGATAACCCTGGTCAAACTGCATACCTTCGACAACGTCTAAGGTAGTAGCAGTAGATTTAGCTTCCTCTACCGTAATTACACCGTCTTTTCCTACTTTATCCATTGCCTCGGCAATCAATTCACCGATATTGCTGTCAGCGTTAGCGGCAATTGTGGCAACCTGGGCAATTTCTTTTTTATCTTTGATCGGAGTAGAAAGTTTACCTAACTCTTCGACTACTTTTTCAACAGCTTTCTCTATACCGCGCTTTAACTCCATCGGATTAGAACCGGCTGTAACATTTTTTAAACCTTCTCTGTAGATTGCTTCGGCTAATACGGTGGCGGTAGTTGTTCCGTCGCCGGCGATATCAGATGTTTTTTCAGCTACTTCTTTAACCATCTGCGCGCCCATATTCTCGAAAGCATCTTCTAAATCAATTTCTTTGGCAACAGTCACGCCGTCTTTAGTAATTGTTGGCGAACCAAATTTTTTATCAATTACCACGTTGCGCCCTTTAGGCCCGAGAGTTACTTTAACAGCCGCGGCCAGCTGTTCAACGCCACGCAATATCTTGCGGCGCGCTTCATCGCTATACAATAATACTTTTGCCATTGTTTCCTCCTTTAAATGAGTCCGCCACTAAATCAAAAGCGGACGAATTTATCCAATTACTTAATAATCGCCAGAATATCTTCTTCACGAAGGATTAATAACTCTTCGCCTTCTTTAGTGGTGATTTCATTACCGGAATATTTACCGTAAAGCACTTTGTCCCCGACTTTTACTTCCGGAGCGCTGATTGTGCCATTTTCTAAAACTTTACCTTTTCCTATGGCTACAACTTTTGCCTCCTGGGGTTTTTCTTTAGCGGTATCAGGTAGAAGTATGCCTCCTTTAGATTTACTCTCAGCTTCTAAAGGCTTTACAACTATGCGGTCACCCAATGGTTTAATATCCATTTCTCCTCCTTTTAAATAGTTGGGTTATGAATTTGTTAGCACTCTGAAATCTAGAGTGCTAATTATAAGTTAAAAAAAAATCTTGTCAAGTTTTTTTTAAAAAAACTAAAGCCTCATACGTTTTATGTTCTGCGGACAATCGTTATCTATCTGCGTTACCTTATAATCCACAATTGTAACTACCGGCTCAATTGAATCAAAATCGATATCTAAAACGATATCGGCCGTGACAGTAAAAAAATATGGATCAATATTACTAATATTCGGCGTATGATATTTTTCCACGTAAAGCTTCTCTTTGATAATTGCCCGGCCCGCATATGGCGAAGTCATCGAGTCTGTTTTGATAATATCGCTTTGGGTTTCCTGGATAGAAAAACCCCTTAAATAATAATCATAATGAAGCGGCGAGATATTTTTTGTTAAAGCAAGCTTCTCCCAATTTTGCTCAACCAAAAAGTTTAATTCCAAGTGCCTGGAGTCATTTCTTTGCGCGATCCATTTTTTCACGGCTTTTTCCATCTGATCGGAAAGTTGAGCAGTTAATTTCTTGAGATCTTCCTGTTTCTTTGCCTCAATTTTCGCTAATGCCTGTTCAAAGGCGGAACTTGATTCCAATGTAACAGGATTAACGGGTTTTTCTTCAGCAGCACAGAAAAATGAACTTATGCTCACAACCAAACAGGAGATCAAGCAGAATAGGGCGATTTTAACGGTTAGTTTTTTTATTCGCATAGATCAAAGCAATGCCTTTTAATGTAAGCATCGGGTCAATAATCTTAATTTCCGGAGAAAGCTTCTTAATCAACCGGATATCTCCGCCTGTGCCGATTAAAGTAATTTTTCCCTTCATTTTAGACGATATATTCTTGATCAGGCCGCTAATTGAAGCACTTGTGCCAAAAATAACGCCGTTTAGAATGCTTGATTTAGTATCCTTACCTAATAATCCATTTGGAGGTTTTAATGTTATTGCCGGTAGTTGCGCGGTAGCTAAATTCAGGGCGGTTAAACAAAGCTTTAACCCAGGCATAATAAATCCACCCAAGTGAATATTATTGATGGACACGGCATCGATGGTAATTGCTGTTCCGCAACTAATAATAATTACCGGCGTTTTATAAATTTTGCTTGCTGCGTAAGCATTAACTAGGCGGTCAGAACCCAACTCTTTGGGTTGATGATAAACTGTTTTTATGGGCAAGCGGATATCTTTAGCGATTAAAAGCGCTTTAATTTTACTTAATTTATAAATATCCTTAATCAAACGGCGGGAAAATTCAGGGACAACGCTGGCAATCAGCGCGGCATCAATATTTTTGTGCAGGATTTTTTTTGACAGGATAAAACGAGAATAATCTTTTAACGCGATTTCCCAGCTTGCTAAAACGCAAGTACCTTTAAAAATCGCACAAGATATGTTCGTATTACCTATATCAACGGCCAAGAGCATTTTTTAATTCCCTTATTTTATCGCGTAAAACAACTGCTTTTTCAAATTGCAAGGCCCGGGCGCAAAGTTCCATTTCATATTCTAACTCAAGAATATATTTATGCAACTGGTATTGATCCTTGTTTTCTCCGGTAAGCTCCTGAACAAAATTATCGCATTGATCTTGCTCCTGAATGCCTTCAGTGATCGCTTTCTTTATCGAACGTGGGGTTATTTTGTGTTTTTTATTAAATTCAAACTGGACTTTTCTGCGCCGGCTTGATTCAGAAATCGCTTTTTCCATTGACCCGGTGATTGTATCGGCATACATCACAACTTTGCCGTTAATGTTGCGGGCGGCTCTACCGGAAACCTGGATCAAAGAAGTAGCTGAACGCAAGAACCCTTCTTTATCAGCGTCGAGAATAGCAACTAAAGAAACTTCCGGCAAGTCCAGGCCCTCACGCAACAAGTTTATCCCGATTAAACAATCAAATTTTTTTTCTCTTAAGCTTTGGAGAATTTTACTCCGTTCGATTGTTTTAATTTCTGAATGCAGGTATCTTGCTTTTATTCCGTTTTCCTGCAGGTAACTGCTTAAGTCTTCAGCTGTCCTCTTAGTTAACGTAGTAACTAAAACGCGCTCTCCGGCTTTAGCAGCCAGGCGTATTCGGCTGATCAAGTCTTCCATCTGCCCATCTGATGGATGAATTATTATCTCCGGGTCAATCAGTCCAGTGGGCCGGATGATCTGTTCAATAACCTTGTTATTACTTTTGCTTAACTCGTATTTATCCGGAGTCGCGGAAATATAAACTGTTCTTTTGATCAAACGATCAAATTCTTCAAATTTCAAAGGCCGGTTATCCAAACAAGACGGCAAGCGAAACCCATAGTCAACCAATACGCGTTTTCTTGCCTGATCGCCGGCATACATGCCTCTTACCTGAGGTATAGTCACATGCGATTCGTCAATTAAAGTAAGGAAATCGCCGGAAAAATAATCAATCATTGAAGAAGGCCTCGATCCTGAAATCCTGCCGGAAAAATGCCGGGAATAGTTTTCAATACCGTGGCAATAGCCGATTTCTTTGAGCATCTCTAAATCGTAATTTGTCCGTGAAGCCAGCCGTTGAGCTTCCAGGAATTTACCTTGATTTTTAAAAATTTCCAACTGGCAGGCCAATTCATCTCTAATGGATTTTAAAGCCTGATTTATTTTATCTGGCGAAATAATATAATGTTTTGCCGGATAAATCGCGATTTTTTCAATTACTTGCAGGCACTTGGCGCTTAGCGGGTCAATTATGGAAATTTTAGCGATTCTCTCATTATCAAACTCCACGCGTAATGCTTTCTGCCAATAAGCCGGAAATATGTCCAGGCAATCGCCTCTTGCCCTAATTGATCCACGAATAAACTCATAGTCATTGCGCTGATACTGGATAAGAATAAGTTTATCGATTAATTCGTCACGGGAGATTTTCTCGTTTTTATTGATATAAACAAGCAATGCCTGGTAATCATCGGGAGAGCCAAGGTTATAAATACAAGAAACCGAAGCTACGACAATACAATCATCGCGGCTTAATATTGACGTGGTCGCTGAAAGCCTTAAGCGGTCAAGCCTGTCATTAATTGATGAATCCTTCTCTATATATGTATCTGTGGAGGGTATGTAAGCTTCCGGCTGGTAGTAATCGTAGTAACTAACAAAGTATTCAACGCTGTTTTGAGGAAAAAAATCTTTAAATTCAGAATAAAGCTGGGCGGCAAGGGTTTTATTATGGGAAATTACTAAAGTAGGTATTTTTAATTTGGCGATCAGGTTGGCAAGCGTAAAAGTCTTTCCCGAGCCGGTTACGCCTAAGAGCGTGCAGCGTTTTTGGCCGCTTGAAACCAACTGATAAAGCTGTTTGATCGCTTTAGGCTGGTCACCACAGGGTTTATAGCTGGATACTAATTTGAACATAAAGTATCTTTTTAGAGCACATCCAGGCTGATATCCGTTGATTTCACGCTATCGGTAAGCTCCCCAATAGAAATAATATTCACTCCCGTTGAAGCGTATTTACGTATATTATTAAGATTAATCCCACCAGAGGCCTCAAGCTGCGGATAATCCTGATTTTTAGATTTAAGCCAATTACGTGTTTTTACCGCTTTTTTGATATCGGAAATTTTCATATTATCCAGCATAATTACATCCGGTTTAAGTTTTAAAGCGGATAAAAATTCTTTGAAGCTTTGCGCTTCGATTTCAAGTTTATAATTTTTGGTTTTTGGGGGCAGTTTAAAACACCCCGCGATAACTTTAATATGGTTATCCTTAATTAAAATCATTTCATCAAGCCGGATCCTGTGGTTATATCCGCCGCCAATACGCACAGCGTATTTAGAAAGTTCCCTTAACCCGGGGAAAGTCTTGCGCGTATCAACAATTTTTACGCCGTATGGTTTGACTTTATCGACGTATTCTTTTGTTCTACTGGCAATACCGCTAAGCATAGATAATAAATTCAGGCTGACTCTTTCCGCTTTTAAAATATTGGCAGCGTTTCCGCTGATTACAGCGATAACAGCGCCGGCTTTTACGCAAGAACCCTCTTTTACTCTCGCCTTAAAGTCAATTTTACTGTCAACCTGGGTGAAGACATTTTTGGCGATTGCTAATCCACAGATAAGGAAATTTTCATTTGCCACTAAACAAGCTTTAATTTTTTTATTTGTCGGGATGATCAAAGTAGTGGTGATATCGTTTTTGCCGATATCTTCAATCAAAGCTCTTTTGATAAAAAGCTTTAACACTTTAAGATCAATCGCAGGTTTAGCTTTAGATAAAAAATATTTAGCGTAAGGCATCTTTTATCGCCTCTATTTTTTTAAGCTGGTTAAGCATCTGGGTTAATTTTCCACGCTCCGCGTTTACGATTTCTTTTGGCGCTCGGCCAACAAAGTCTTTATTTTCCAACATACTCCGCTTGTTTTTGATCTCAGAATTAAGTTTCAATATTTTCTGATTACAATTATCTAATTGTTGTTTAAGGTCGACAACGCCGGAAAGCGGAATAACTATGTGTATTTGTTTGAGCAAAGTAACGTATTCACATGATTTTGGCTGATACTGGCAAGCGATAGATAAATTATCCAATCTTGCCAGGTTCTTGATATATCCGCTAAATGGCTCTAAAACCCGCAAGCTTGATTCATCCGGCGCGAATATTTTCGCGCTGATTAAATCTTGCGCAGCAACCTCGATCTCCTGGCGCATATTACGTAAAGTAGTGATTATTTCGCAACATAATTGCATTTGGTTTTCCGCGGCAATATCCAGTAATTTTTTCTGCATCCGCGGCCAGTCTGTTTGCATAATTGACAAGCCTTGAGCAACTTGTAACTTTTGCCAGATCTCTTCAGTAATAAAAGGCATAAATGGATGCATCAGGCGTAAATACTGTTCCAATAACGCATTGGTTACCGCCTCTGTCGCAGGATCGTTAATTTCAGGTTTTATTAATTCAAGGTACCAATCGCAAAACTCATGCCAGAAAAAAGAATAAAGCGTATTGGCTGCTTCATTAAAACGAAAATTATCCAAATCATTTTGCACCTGCTCCAGGCAACTATAAAACCGGCTGATCATCCAGCGATTAATGACGCTTAATTTATTTTTTTTGGCAAAATCGACTAGATCAACGCAAATTCCCGCGCGTTTCCGGTTTAAGAGGATAAAACGGCTGGCATTCCAGATTTTATTAGCGAAATTCCTGCCCTGTTCAAAGCGTTCTTTCGATAAAAACACATCCTGGCCCTGGGCAGTAATAGAAATCAGGCTAAAACGCAAAGCATCTGTGCCGTATTCTTCGATAATTTTTAAAGGGTCGATAATATTACCCAGGGATTTAGACATTTTTTTGCCTTCAGCGTCGCGCACTGTGCCATGCAAATAAACATCTTTAAAAGGTATCTGGTGCATGAATTCCAGACCTGCCATAATCATGCGCGCCACCCAAAAAAAGATAATTTCCGGAGCAGTGACTAAAGTTGAGGTAGGATAAAAATATTTCAGATCAGCCTTCAGTTTTTTGCTTTCAGCTGATAGCTCTTCTTTCCTTTGCTGATCGCTGACAGTTGGCCGCTGGCCGCTGACCGCTAACCGCAAAAAATTCGGCCAATAAAAGGTAGCAAACGGCCATAACCATGAAGAGAACCAGGTATCCAGAACGTCTTCGTCTTGATAAATATCCGTACTCCCGCACTTCGGGCATTTTTTAGGAAATTCCTTTGACACAATTATCCCATTAAAAGATTTTCTAGCGCTGGCTGACAACTGAAGGCTGACAGCTGACAGCTGACTATCATGGCATTTCCTGCAATAATAAACAGGTAAACGATGCCCCCACCAAATCTGCCTGGAGATACACCAATCCTGGATATTTTCCATCCAGTTAAGATATACTTTTGTCCAACGTTCAGGGTGAAATTTAATCTTCCCCTGTTTTACCGCTTTTATCGCAGGTTTTGCAAGTGGCGCCATTTTTACAAACCATTGCGGGCAAAGATACGGCTCAATAATCGTATGGCAGCGATAGCAATGGCCGGCGGATAATTGATGCGGCTCTATTTTTTCAAGCAAACCCTGCTCCTGCAAATCATGCAAAATTATTTCGCGCGCCTTAAACCTGTCTAAATTATTATAGTTACCGGCATTTTCATTCATCCTGCCGTCTGGATGCATTAAATTGATAAATTCTAAATTATGTTTTTTACCGGTGATATAATCGTTAAAATCATGGGCGGGAGTGATTTTTACCGCTCCGGTGCCAAATTGCATATCTACGCTATGATCAGCGATAATTTTGATTTGGCGTCCGCAAAGCGGTAAAACAAGCGATTTACCAATGAGATTTTTATAACGTTTATCTTTAGGATTGACCGCAACAGCCGTATCGCCAAGCATAGTTTCCGGCCGGGTAGTGGCAACCACTAAATATTTTTCTTCAGCCGGTTCTTTTAAGGGGTATTTTATGTAATAGAGGCTTCCTTGTAATTCATTATGCGGGGCTTCTTCATCGGAAAGCGCGGTCTGGCAGCGTGGGCACCAATTAATAACTTTATTACCCTGATAAATTAATCCTTTTTCCCAAAGCGCGACAAAAACAGTTTTCACTGCTTCAGAATATTCATCATCCATGGTAAAACGCTCGCGCGACCAATCACAGGAAACGCCAAGTTTTTTAAGCTGATGAACAATCGTTGAGCCATATTCTTCTTTCCAAAGCCAAACTCGTTTTATAAATTCAGCACGTCCTATTTTTTGACGGGTAAGGCCGAGTTTAGCAATGGATTTTTCAACCACATTTTGCGTGGCAATGCCGGCGTGGTCGGTTCCCGGAAGCATTAAACTTTGGAAACCGCGTAAATGATGATAACGAATGAGTATATCCTGGATGCTTTCATTTAAAGCATGCCCCATATGTAAAATGCCCGTGACATTAGGCGGCGGGATAACGATGCTGTATGGTTTTTTCCCGGAACAAGGCGAGCCTTTAAAAAAGCCCTGATCTTGCCAGTATTTATACCATTTATCCTCTACATCTTTAGGGGAGTATTGTTTGGCGAGTTCTTCCATTAAGGCTGTTGGTCTTTTAAGAGTTTATATTCCACACTATCTACTAAAGCATCCCAGCTGGCCTCAATAATATTTTCATGCACGCCGATCGTGCTCCAGGTGTCTGTTTCATCCTGAGACTGGATTAAAACGCGCACTTTTGCGGCAGTGCCGGCTTTTTCATCTAAAACACGCACCTTAAAATCAGAAAGCCGCATTTTAGCCAAAGCCGGATAAAAATCTTTTAACGCTTTACGTAAAGCGTTATCCAAAGCATTCACCGGGCCGTCGCCTTCGGCTGCCGTATGTTCGCGCTTGCCGTTAACTTTTAATTTAATCACGGCTTCGGAAGTAATTTTACCGCCGGTAATTTTTTCAATCACAACTTTAAAACCTTCCAGCTCGAAAAACTTTTTGTATTTTTTTAGGATCCCCTGGATCAACACCTCAAAAGAAGCTTCCGCCGCTTCAAACTGATATCCTTGATGTTCTAATTTTTGCAGAAGCAAAAGGATTTTTTTTGTTTTTGGGTCGTCTTTGGTCAGATCAAGGTTCATTCCTCTGGCGCGCAGCAATACTCCGGTTTTTCCGCCCAGCTCAGACATTAAAATCCTTCTGCGGTTGCCTACTGCTTCCGGATTAATATGCTCGTAAGTCTTGGGATTTTTCATTATCGCGTTGATATGCATGCCGCCTTTATGAGCGAACGCTGAATCACCGACAAAAGGCTGGTCGTCTCTGACGCGCGCGTTACTGATTTCGCTGATAAAATGCGAAAGATGCACCAATTCTTTAATATTTTTCTCCGGGATACAATTAATTCCCAGTTTTAATTGCAAATTAGCGATGATCGGAATAAGATCCGCGTTGCCGCAGCGTTCACCAATACCATTGATCGTGCCTTGCACGATATCCGCTCCCGCCTGTACGGCGGAAATAGAATTAGCCACCGCGATCGCGGAATCGTTATGGCAATGGATCGCTAAAGGCAGATTGATTTTTTCCTTAACTTTTCCGATTACCGCGCAGATTTCCGAAGTAAGCGCGCCTCCGTTTGTATCGCAAAGGCAGATTGCTTCTGCCCCGCCTTCAACAGCCGCGTTTAAAGTCTCTAAAGCGTAATCCTGGTTTGCTTTAAAAGCGTCAAAGAAATGCTCGGCGTCATAAAAAACAACCATCCCTTGATTTTTCAAAAATGCTATCGTATCTTTAATCATCAGTAAATTTTCCTTTAAAGTGGTTTTAAGCACTTCTAAGACATGAAAATCCCAAGTTTTACCGACGATCGTCACAATACCAACATTACTTTTAGATAAAGCTTTCAGGTTCGTGTCAGTTGAAGCTTTTGTTTGCGGCCTCCTAGTCATACTAAAAGCCGTAAGCTTGGCGCGTTTCAAATTTATTTTGGCCGCTTTTAAGAAAAATTCCCTGTCTTTAGGGTTAGACCCTGGCCAGCCGCCCTCAATATAATCAACCCCGATTTTATCAAGCTCCTCGGTAATACGCAATTTATCCAGCACGGAGAAAGAGATACCTTCTCCTTGAGAGCCGTCTCTTAAAGTTGTGTCATAAATTTTAACTTTCCGCATTTTTCGCCTCTTTATTTAGCCAACCCGAATTTCTTATGCAAAGCGCGCACCGCGGTTTCCGCGAATTTCTTCTTAATAATGCAAGAGATACTAATATCCGATGTTGAAATCATTTCAATATTAATTTTGTTCTCAGCTAATACACCGAACATGCCTGCGGCAACGCCATGGTGTGATTTCATTCCCACGCCTACAATAGAAACTCTGGCAATATCCTGATCTACTGATACATCACCGGCGCCAATACGCCGGGCAACAAGTTTAGTGATTCTCAGTGCTTTAGCAGAATCAGTTTTAGGAGTTGTGAAAGAAATATCCGTCTGGCGTGTATGGCTGACGTTTTGGACAATCATATCCACACTTACCTGGCCGCAAGCAAGCTCTTTAAATAATTTTGCCGCCACGCCGGGTTTATCCGAAACATTACAAAGAGTAATTTTAACTTCATTTTTATTTAAAGTAACGCCATTTACCACCACTTCTTCCATTTTTTTTACCTCCTTAATGATCATTGTCCCGCAATCCGGAGAAAATGATGAGCGGACATGTAAAGGCACATCAAATTTTTTGGCGACTTCAATGGAGCGCGGCTGCATCACTTGAGCTCCTAAAGACGCCATTTCCAGCATTTCATCATAAGTGATTTCTTTGATTTTTTTTGCTTTCGGTTCGATGCGCGGGTCAGTTGTATAAATCCCTTTTACATCAGTGTAAATTTCGCATGAATTGGCTTTCAATTCCTTAGCTAAAGCCACGGCTGTCAGGTCAGAACCTCCGCGGCCTAATGTGGTAATATCCTGGTTCAAATTTATGCCCTGAAATCCGGCGACAATAACAATTTTTCCTTTTTTAAGTTCCTGCTGGATCTTACCGCCATTTATTTTAATAATCCTGGCACGCATATGGCTGGAATCTGTAATGATACCCACTTGGGCGCCGGTAAAAGATATCGCTTCAAATCCCAACTTATGAATTGCCATAGCTAACAAGGCTACGGAAATTTGCTCGCCTGTTGAAAGCAGCATATCCATCTCGCGTTCAGAAGGATCCTTGTTAATTTGATCGGCTAAGGTGATTAATTCATCCGTAGTATCGCCGAGAGCGGAAACCACTACTACCAGATCGTAGCCGTTTTTCTTATAACCAGTTACCCGTTTAGCCACATTCTTTATGCATTCAGGGTTAGCTACCGATGAACCGCCAAATTTCTGTACTATTAAACCCTTGCTCATTTGTTTCTCCAAAATTAAGCTTCCTTATTTTTTATAAAATATTCCATTAAGTCAGAGCCTTTTTCAAAAACTAATTCGGATTTTTCCGCTTCTTTCTCGCTATAATTTGAAAATCCCCGCGAGACAATGTTTTTGCCGAAAATCCCAAAAGGAATCAATCCGGCAGTATGCGTTTTTAAAGCTACCGGCGTGGCATGATCCGGCAAAACCATAATCCTAAAACCGCTTTTTTTCTTAAAATGCTCAAGAATAGACCCCACAATCATCTGGTCAAACCTCTCGATAGCAGTGATTTTTTCTCTTAAATCACCGTTATGGCCAGCCTCATCAGGAGCTTCAACATGGACAAAAACAAAATCATTATCCGCCAGTGATTTAATCGCGGCATTCGCCTTGCCTTGATAATCCGTATCATAATAACCTGTGGCACCGGGCACGTTAATCACATTCAACCCTAAAATTTTCCCTAACCCCTTAATTAAATCCACGGCAGAAATTACACTTCCTGATAAACCAAATTTATCGGCAAACTTCGGCATATTCGGTTTTTTACCCTGGCCCCACAACCAGATCATATTGCCGGGGTTTTCTTTTAAATCCACGCGCACCTGGTTAATTTCAAGGCCACCTAATATTTGACGTGAATCATCCATTAATTTAATGATCAGATCCGCGTTATCGCCTTTAGGAAGATTCTTAGAAATACTTTTTCCGGATATATCGTGCGGCGGTATGCATTTTAAAAGTTGCAAGTGCTGCTCAGCGCCTCGCTTAAAAAGCATTAAATGCCTATAACTTATACCGGGGTAAAAAGATATTTTATTGCTGCCAAGTTTAAGATTAATAATTTCAATAAGTTTTTTTGCTTCAGCCGAACTAATGTGGCCGGCGCTATAATCAGTGAGAATGTCGCCTGAAGCGGTGATCAAATTACAACGAAATGCCACATCATCATCCTCCATCTCCACGCCTAAATTAGCCGCTTCCAGGGGAGCTCTACCGGAATAATATTTTTTAGGGTCATATCCGAGTATGGAAAGAGTTGCCACATCCGAAGCAGGAGTCATTTTTAAAGGTATAGTGCGCGCCCTGCCCAATCTACCGTGTTTAGCGATATAATCCAAATTAGGAGTGCGCGCCGCTTCTAAAGGCGTGCGGCCGCCCAATTCTTCTATCGGATAATCAGCTGCTCCATCGGCGACTAAAACGGCATATTTCATAAATTAATTAACCTCTCAAATAAATGTTTCGTTATAATGTTTTATCCAATAATTCGCATAACTTTTTCGCCATAACAATTTTACTAGCAAACGGGCCGATCGTCTTTTCTCCAGTAATAAACGCCCGGTAGCCGTTTTTACCCATCGAATTAGCTACCACCAGATCAAGATGGGATTTTTTTCTTAAAAGTTTACCCTCGGAAATCAGGCGCTTATCGTTAATCGCCGGCTCGAATTTAAAACCGACTTTTAAGATCTTATTTCCGGCGCGGCTGAATTGATCGATTAATTTAGGCGTCGGAATAAGTTTGATCCCCCAACTCTTAAGTAACGAGGAAACTTTTTTCCGATAAACTTTTTTAGGTTTATAATCGGACACGGCAGCTGAATGTATTACCGCGTCAAACCTGCCTGTTTTGAGTTCATTTTTTAAAAGAACGCTTAATTCTTCAAAAAATCTGAAACGGATAATATTAACGCGTTTGTCGCTGAAAGTTGCTTCAGCCGGCCCAAGTAATAACGTGACATCAGCTTTCTTATCCGCTAATAACTTGCTTAATAGTATGCCTGTCCAGCCGGTAGCGATATTGCTGATCACCCGAACATTGTCAATGGCCACCCATGTCGGGCCGGCGGTAATTAAAATTTTCTTACGCGTAACCAATTTCTTTTAAGATAACCTTAAGTTTAGCCTTAACGCTTCTTGGCGGACGCACTGATTTTATCGCCCGGTCAGGATCTTTTAAGCCGTGGCCGGTAAGGATACAAACCATGCGCAACTTTTTGCCTGATTGATGAGCTGCTTTTTTAAAATATCCCTTGGCGCCTAATTTTAAGAGGCCAGCCACGGAAGCCGCGCTTGCCGGCTCAGCGAAAACTCCCTCTTCTTGAGCTAATATTCTGTAGGCTTGTAGTATTTCTTTATCTGAAACCATATCAATTAATCCGCCGGATTCATCGCGCGCCTCTAAAGCAGATTGCCAGCTTGCCGGATTACCGATGCGAATTGCCGTCGCGATAGTATGTGGTTTTCTTATTGGTTTGCCTATCACTATCGGAGCCGAACCCTTTGCCTGGAAACCAAGCATTTTCGGCAGATGATCGATTAAACCTACGGCTTTATATTCTTTATACCCTTTCCAGTAGGCGGTAATATTACCGGCATTACCGACGGGCATTAATTGAAAATCTGGCGCCTGGTGAAAATAATCACAAATCTCAAAACTCCCTGTTTTCTGGCCTTGAATACGGTATGGATTAAGGGAATTGACCATTTTTATGGGATAATTTTGCGCGATTTCTTTTACCAGGTCCAAAGCATCGTCAAAGTTACCGTCGATAGCCAAGACTTTTGCTCCATGGATCAATGCCTGGCTTAATTTCCCTAAAGCGATTGCGCCATTAGGAATAAGCACAACGCATTTTATTCCGGCTTTAGCCGCGTAAGCTGCTGCTGACGCTGAAGTATTTCCGGTTGAAGCGCAAATAACCGCGCTGGCTTTTTCTTCACAGGCTTTAGATATCGCCAAAGTCATACCGCGGTCTTTAAATGACCCTGTTGGATTCAGGCCTTCATATTTTAGATAAACTTCCGCTTCTTTACCGATTAAACGGCTTAAAGCAGGAGCGAAGATTAAAGGTGTGTTCCCTTCGCACAAGGTAACTACGGGAGTTTTGTTAGTTACCGGAAGATATTTTTTATATTTATCAATTAACCCTTTATAGGCTTGTTTTTGCACTTCACACCTCTACCCTGATTGCCACAGATTTCTCTTTAATCTCCGCCAGGCGGTCAATGATGCTTAAAGCCTGATGCAGATCTTTTTCTTTAGTCTCATGGATCAACATCACGATAGGCACAATTTGAGTTTTTTGTTTTTCTTTCTGCGTTACAGAAGCGATGCTGATGCCGAATTTCGCCAGAATGCCGGATATTTTGGCTAAAACACCCGGTTTATCAAGCGCTGAAAAACGGATATAATAGCGGCTTTCAAATTCGTCAATCTTACGCACTCTTTTTAGCAAAGTATCTTCAACACTGTTTAAGGTCGGGCGGAATAATCCGGCTTTAATATCCTGAGTAAGGTCAACAATGTCGCTAACTACAGCGCTAGCTGCGGATAATTGGCCGGCTCCGGGGCCATAAAACATCAAATCACCGGCTAAATCACTGGAAACGTAAATCGCGTTAAATACGCCGCCTACGGAAGAAAGTAAATGATTATTCGGTAAAAATGTCGGATGTACCCTGACTTCTAATTCATCAGATTCTTTTTTCGCGATTGCCAAAAGTTTGATCTGATAACCTAATTCCTGTGCGTAATTCACGTCTGCCGAAGAAATATGCGATATGCCTTCCACAAAAACATCTTTTAATGTGACTAATTTACCAAAAGCAAGATAAGTTAAAAGTATTAATTTATGCGCCGCGTCCAGCCCATCAATATCTAAAGTAGGATTGCTTTCAGCAAAACCTTTTGCTTTAGCTTCATTCAACGCCTGGGAAAAAGAACAATGTGTGGCCGACATTTGAGAAAGTATGTAATTACAGGTACCGTTAACAATACCAAAGATAGCGTTAAATTTATTAGCCACCAAACCTTCGCGTAAAGATTTGATAATCGGTATCCCGGCTCCCACAGAAGCTTCAAAATAAATATTCCTGCCCCGGTCATTAGCCTCACGGAATAATTGCTGGGCACATTCAGATAATAACGCTTTATTTGCCGTAACTACGTTTTTGCCTTTTTTCAAGGCTTCCAGTATAAATTCTTTAGCCGGATGGACGCCCCCCATTAATTCAACCACGATATCGATTTGCGGATCATTAAGAATGGCTGACGCATCGCGCGTAAGAATGCTCTTATCTAAAGAAACATTTCTTTTAGAAGTGATATCTTTATCGCAAACTTTTTTGATATTGATTTCCACGCCGATCTTCTGAGCGAGGAAACTTTTGCGCGAAAGCAGGATTTTCGCGGTGCCTGAACCGACATTACCAAAACCGATTATTCCAATATTTACTTTTCTCATCACGGGTTACCCCTTTTTACATAGTAAGTGACTGTTTCGTTAATTATTTTGCGGTGGCTTTCGTCAATCGCCAAAAAAGTAAGCCGCGTATCGTAAATAATATTCTTGGTAATTTCCTTAGACTCCAATACTTTCCCAATCAGCATGATTGGATTAGGGTCAAAAGGCAGGCGAATCTCTAAAGCCAGATTAGTCCCCGGTGAAAATTGGGTATTTGTTGTTAATAGCATTCCGCCTAAGCTTAAATTTTTGCTCTGAGAAATATCCGTATTGCCGTTATTCTCAAGAATACGGTAAGAGATAATGAATCTACCGTTAGCTCTAGGAAACTTTCGTCTTTCCGGACCGCCATAATTCATTTTACCTCCCTTTTTAAAATAATATTTACTTTAGTTAAAGTTACCAGCGTTTTAGTGGCAGCACTAATTATTAATGTCGGGGGAGAGAGATTTGTCCCGTTTCTCTAATTTTTTATTTTGGAAACGGGATCCCGCTCACAATTCAAACTATCTGGCGGGAAACTCTCTACCTTTGTTAATCTTTCGGGGGAGAGAGATTTGAACTCTCGGCCTCTTGAACCCCATTCAAGCGCTCTAGCCAAACTGAGCCATCCCCCGTTACAAATTTAAATCTTCAGTGCCTAAATTTGTAACAGGGCTTGCCCCGTACAAACTTATCTATCTTAAATTTTAAATGCCTACTCTTCTTTGCTTTGCCTGGACATAAGATCGCTTACTGCCTGGCGCGGCGATTTATTCTTATAAAGCAATAAATAAACTTCTCTGGTAATCGGCATTTGCACCTTATATTTTAAACTTAAAGTATAAGCGGATTTTGCCGTAGGCACGCCCTCGGCAACCGATTGCATATGCCTGGATATTTCTTTGAATGTCTTGCCTTTGCCGATCTGCTCGCCGACAAAGCGATTCCTGCTTTGTAAACTAACACAAGTTGTTACCAGATCGCCTAAACCGCTAATCCCGCTAAAAGTTTTATGTTTAGCATGCATTGCCGCGCCCAAACGGGAAATTTCCGCCAGGCCCCTGGATAATATCGCCGCCTTAGTATTACTACCGAATTTTAAGCCGTCGGAAACTCCACAAGCGATAGCAATCACATTTTTTAAACTTCCGCCTAACTCCACGCCAATAACATCAGGATTAGTATAAACCCGAAATGAACTTGTGGTAAATACTTTTTGTATATATTTACGGATTCCTTTACTTGCACTTGCGACAACAGCTGTGGTAGGTATTTTGCGGGCGACTTCGCCGGCAATCGTCGGGCCGCTAAGCACAGCTATTTTTACGCCGCCTAACTCTTCCCTGATTACTTCCGACATTCTTTTTAAAGAACTTATTTCAATTCCTTTGGTAACGCTTAAATAAATGGATTTTACGCTTATTCCACAAAAGCGGACTTTTCTAAGCACGCTTCTACTATACTGCGAAGGGACGGCTAAAACAACGATCTCTTTATCTAACACCGCTTCTTTAAGGTCATTTGTTAATTTAATATTGCGCGGCAATTTAATACCCGGCAGAAATCTGGAATTGAAACCAGTCTTCTTTATTTGCGCGGTATATTCGCTGAATGCCCCCCATAATGTAACCTGATGGCCATTTTGAGAAAGCAGCACCGCTAAAGTCGTGCCCCAGCCTCCGTCGCCTAATATGCCAATTTTGATTTTAGACATTATTATTTTATCGCCAGTTGTGTTTTGTTAGTACGTAATTTCGCCAGGTCCCAGGCGTAATCATAAAGATGTAATCCTTTGCTTACGGCGATAATCTCGCCGTCTGCTACGCCGATTTCCTGCGCCATATATTCTTTTACCAGTTGCAAACCTCCTAAATTAGAAGGCATACCTCCCCAAAGATCCCAGGAGCGGAAATAAAGTATAAAATTCAATTTTCCGTAACGCAGGCGCGTATCAATCAACCTTAAACAAGGCGGATCAATCAATTTTATATCCGAAGGCATACCGATTTCCATGGTCGCCTGATTTGTACCCGGGCCCTTATCTTTATACATCTTAATTACTTCTTCTATCTGATTTACGCCTAAAGGCATTTCGCGAATCAATTCTTTACCGTCAACATTTTGTTTTAACCTAACTTTAGGATCTACTAACCTCTCGCCATAAGTATAATCTTCAGTCTCGGTCTTTGCGCCGGTAAGCAGGTAGCTCAAATAACCCTGAATATAATCCATATCCGTAGGCGCCGGAATGCCCATGCCTTCAGGAATAATCGGAATAATCTGGTGCCCGGGTTTTTTCACGCGAATTGTGATAAAATCAAATTCCAGCCTTTTCTGGCCTTCGTAACTGCCGCGGGTAATCGTATAAACATGGCCTTTATCCAATATTGTCGAAAGGCACTGGAACCACGCGTCATCCAAGTCAAAAGCGTCGATAAAGATCGGCTGTAAAAAAGTTTCCGGCATATTTTTTACTTTAAGCGGGAGAGGGGAATCGAACCCCCATATATAGCTTGGAAGGCTATTGTTCTACCACTGAACTACTCCCGCGATTTAGGTTCTAGGTGATAGGTGTTAGGTTTTAACTACCAAGCACCTAAAACCTAGCAACTAACTCCTGTTACTAAAAACAGTGGGCAGGAAAGGATTCGAACCTTTGAAGCACAAGTGCAACAGATTTACAGT
>JALOBQ010000061.1 GCA_023228185.1 Candidatus Omnitrophota bacterium | reverse complement strand
GGTTTGCGTCCAGTGTCCTATAATATTGTGCCCACCTGCCACAGCGACCTCCAAAGCTCTTTTGGCAAAATACTGGCCTTTAACCTCGCAATAATCCAGGCCGTATTTTTCGTCAGCGCAGGTAATTTCGCCTGAAGTTGGTTGAAAGGGAAGGTATAATTGCGGTTGATGGAGTAATTGTATGCATGTTTTCAGATTTTTCTGAGGCCAGATAGAGATACCGGGAATCAACCCTGCTTCTTCGGCATTCTCCCGCGGGAGAATTAAATTTTTGTAACCATTTTTAACCATACTTAAAGCAGCCAAAAGTACGCCATGCACAGGCCGTAAAGAGCCGTCCAGGGACAGTTCTCCCAGAATGCAGTAGTTCTCCAGGTTTTCAGGGTTGATCTGCCCGTCAGCAGCCAGGATGCCTAAAGCGATAGGTAAATCAAAGCAGGCGCCCTCTTTTTTGATATCTGATGGCGCAAGGTTTACCGTGACTCTTCTGCCAGGCCATTTAAACCCGGAGTTTTTTATCGCTGATTTTACTCTTTCTTTGCTTTCTTTGATCGTTGTATCCGCCAAACCGATGAGGCTGATTACCGGCAGGCCGGAAGAAACATCCACTTCGATTGCTACAGGGTAAGTTTCCATACCCAATAAGCCAAGACTGTGCACGATACGCATGTTTTTACCCTCCTTAAGCTTAATAGACGTAAAAAAACGTAGAATCTAACTGCTTTGGCTGATAAAATAGCTTGCTTTTTAAGCCCTGGTTTATATAATATAAGCTTGGAATTAACAGGAACAAAACTTATTGCGGCAATTAGAGAAAGAATAAACAGGCAACTTGCGGTTTTTGAAAGATTAAGGTGGTTTTCGCCTTAGCAAACGAATAATGAGCGAGATATTTATAGAATTTTATAGAAATAAGATCCTGATGACCACCATTTCTGCCTGGTTAATCGCCCAGACGATTAAGGTGATCATCGGTATATTCCGGCAGAAACGGTTTGATTTCCGCTGGTTCATCGGTTCCGGAGGCATGCCTTCTTCGCATGCCGCCGGCGCCGCGTGCCTTGCCACTTCAATCGGTAAAAATTGCGGTTTTGGTTCAGTGTATTTTGCTTTGGCTTTTGTTTTTGCGATTGTGGTGATGTTTGACGCCCAAGGAGTGCGCCGCTCAACAGGAAAACAGGCGCGTATTTTAAATAAAATTATGGATGATATCTACTGGCAGGGCAAGATCCAGGAGATACGCCTGCGCGAGTTAATCGGCCACACTCCGGTGGAAGTGATTATGGGTTTTTTCTTAGGCGTGCTAATCGCTTTGATTGCCGGATAAATAAAGTTTTCCCAAAGGAGGATTGTTAAAGGTGGATAAAAAGATCGTGATTATAATTTCAGCGTGCGTAATTGCCGTGGCGGTTTTACTCAGTGTTTTTATAAACAGATCCTGCCGCGTGAATAATAAAAATTCCTCCGGGCAATCGTCAACTTCACTTTCTATTCTGGTTAACCAGGCAAGGCAAGCAGAAATCAAAGGCAATCTAACGCAAGCCAAAGACCTTTATCAAAAGCTGGTCGAAAATTTTTCCGGCTCAACTGAAGTGGCAAGCTGGCAGAAAAAAACTGAAGATATAAATATACGGCTTTTATTTTCCGCGGTAATTACTCCGCACAGCCAGGTTTATGAAATAAAACCGGGGGATACTTTAAATAAAATCGCCCGGGCATTTAGAACAACTACCGAGTTAATCATGAAAAGCAATAATTTGACTGACGCCAAAATTATTCCCGGCCGTAAAATTAAGGTTTGGAATGCGCCTTTTACGATTTTCGTGGATAAATCCCAGAATATTCTTTTGCTTAAATGCGACGAGGAATTGATAAAAAGTTATACCGTATCTACAGGCAAAAACAATTCTACCCCCGTAGGCATATTTAAAATTACCACTAAATTGCCTAATCCTACCTGGTTTAAAACCGGCTCAGCTGTTCCGCCGGAAAGCCCGGACAATGTTTTAGGCACGCGTTGGATGGGTTTTAATCTTGCCGGTTACGGAATACACGGCACCACTGAACCGAAAGAATTAGGCAAACAGGTTACCCAAGGCTGCGTGCGGCTGGCTAACAGCGATGTTGAAGAGCTCTATAGTATTACCCCAATAGGCACGGAAGTAACTATCGTAGATTAACCAGCGATCAAAGGAAAAACAAATGGCTTTAGATTTTGAAAAACCTATCGTGGAATTGGAGAAAAAAATCCAGGAGTTAAAAGCTTTTATCTTGGATAAAAAAATCGACCTTTCTTCGGAAGTCAAAAAACTTGAAGAAAAACTCGAGCATTTAAGAAAAGATACTTACAGTAACTTAAGCGCCTGGCAGAAGGTCCAGCTTGCCCGCCATCCGCAAAGGCCTTATACGCTTGATTATGTTAGTATGTTGATGACTGATTTTCTGGAATTGCACGGCGACCGCCTTTTTGGGGATGACCTGGCTTTAGTTTGCGGATTTTGCAAATTGGATAAGAAAAAAATCCTGGTTATCGGCCATCAAAAAGGCCGCGACACGAAAGAAAACTTAAAACGTAATTTTGGCTGCGCGCATCCGGAAGGCTACCGCAAAGCCCTGCGCTTGATGCGCCTGGCAGAAGAATTCGGTTTGCCGATACTGATTTTTATCGATACCCCGGGAGCGTATCCGGGCATTGGCGCTGAAGAGCGCGGCCAATCGCAGGCAATCGCTACTAACCTTATGGAAATGGCAAGAATATCCACTCCGATTATCTCCATTGTCATTGGTGAAGGAGGCTCAGGAGGCGCTTTAGGCGTGGGCGTGGCTGATAAAGTAATGGTTTTAGAAAATTCTTATTATTCGGTCATTTCTCCTGAAGGCTGCGCGGCAATACTTTGGAAAGATGGTTTAAAAGCTCCTCAAGCAGCCGAAGTGCTGAAGCTTACCGGCCCGGATCTGTTGAAGATGGGTATTATCGATGAAGTTATTCCTGAGCCTTTAGGCGGCGCGCACCGCGACCCGGCAAAACAAGCGCAAAGCATTAAAGAAACCGTGTTGCGTAATTTTAAAACGCTGGAAGCTTTGGACAAAGAAGATTTGCTAAAACTGCGTTATAAAAAATTCCGCAGTATGGGTGTTACAGGATGATTGGACAGGAGTTTTTATTATTAGGTTTATTACGCCAAAGCCCCAAGCATGGTTATGACGTAAAAATCAAAATCCGCGAAATTCTCAATCATTTCGCCGGCATCGACCTGAAATCAATATATTATCCTTTAAAAGTTCTGGAAAAAAAAGGATTGCTCACTAAGCAAGCGGCTAAATCAGGCAGGCGGCCTGAGCGTTTTGTTTATTGCCTGACTGATAAAGGCAAACAGCGTTTTGACCAGCTGCTTAATAAAAGTTTTTTTGACTTACACCGGCCGCAATTCAGCCTGGACTTAAGCCTTTATTTTTTAGATTATTTGGCTCCCGCGATAAGCCGCAGGCGCTTGAGCGCGCGATTGAAGATCTTAGGAAAAATTTCCCGCAGCATAGAAGATGTGTTAAAAACCAAACCGATCAGATCAACCTTGGCTCTCCAGCGTATTTTAGAGCATAACCTCTGTTTGCTTAAATCCGAAAGCGGTTATATTAAAAATCTTCTCAAATCTATTTAATTACCCAGCCTAAAAAAATCACCGCAATTGCTTAAAAAACAATCAAATTTAACCTGATTTTATGATTTTAACAGGGCTAAAAGAGATTGAAAACGTTTAAGTTACGTAAAAATCCGCCAGATAAATAAAAAAATAAATATTTCGTTAAAAAACTTATTCAAAATCATCGTTATTCAGATTTTAGCTTTCCCGTCGGTAAAAATCAAAATTTTACTTGACAAAACATACTATATCATATATCATTTGCTATATCATTAAAGCACTTACTATAACTTACTATATCTCAATCTTCAGGTAATTAAAAGGAGGCTTTTTGATGGCAAAATTATTAATCTCTCCAGCTGAAATCAGCAAAAAATACAATATTTCCTACCAAACAGTAAATTACTATACCAATCTTGGCCTGCTTACGGTAAAACGCCGAGAAGGCAATAATCGGCTTTATAATTCGCGCGAAGTAAGCGTTGGTTTAAGCAGAATTACCAAACTAAAAAGCCAGGGTTATTCTTTAAGGTTAATCAGGGGTATTATTAAGAAAGAAATATGAGTTATTATTCGGCATTAGGATTAAGCAAAGAACCGTTTTCCAACAGCCCGGATCCGGATTTTTTTTACGAGTCCACCGAGCATAAAGCGGCTTTAATGCGCCTGCTTGTGGAAATCCGGTTACGCCGGGGCTTAAGCGTGATTTTAGGAGATGTGGGTGTTGGCAAAACTACTCTCTCGCGCAAACTTTTTCAGATGCTCAAAGAACGTTCGGATATACTTTTTTATATGATCCTGGATCCTACCGCGGATAGCGATGAATTATTTTTAGAGTCTCTGGTGCGTACGTTCAATATCCGTGATCAAATCCAGGGTGAGCCGAGTATTTTAGATTACAAAGAGGCAATCAAAAAATACCTTTTCCAAAAAAGCGTGGATGAAAACAAAACCGTTGTTTTAGTAGTTGACGAAGCCCAGAAACTTAACGCCGATTCTTTGGAGATCCTGCGGGTCTTGTTAAATTACGAAACCAACGAATATAAATTGCTGCAGCTGGTTTTATTTTCCCAGATGGAACTTTTACCCAGAATCAAAGAGATTAAAAACTTTTTTGACCGGATTGTGCTTAAATACGTAATCAACCCTTTGGATGAGCAGGAAACAGCGGATTTGATTAATTTCCGCTTGCATCATTCCGGCTTTAGCCCAGAGATGAAACTCTTTACGGATGACGCAGTTAGCGAAATTCACCATTACAGCCAGGGTTATCCGCGTAAGATAAATCTGATTTGCCATAACGCGTTAAGGTCGCTGATTACCGGAAATAAAACCTTGATTGATGGTTCATTAATCCGCGATTTAGTTGCCAGGAGCGTAGTTTAATGATTGATAAACAAACTTCCGATGAAAGGCTTTTGAAACTTATTGAGGCAGCTCCGGCTGACCCCAAGCAAAGGCAGATGGCGAGCGCGCCAAAGTTCGGCTTGCATAATCTTAAGCCGATAAATTTCAGCCTGCCGGCTGTCAATTCCTATATTAAAAACATAAAAATTAATTTATTTTTCGTGAATAAAACGGTAATTGGTATTGCTTGCCTGCTGATTACTTTGTTTTTTTACGTTTTAGCCACTGGCCCGGCGATCTCGCGTTCTAACGCGGTTTATTTTACCGCTTCTGACGCGGAGTCCATCGCTAAGTTGGTTAGCGCCAAAGAGACCCAAAATCTGGGGCGCCTGCCTATTTCCGCGCAGGATTTAAAAAGAAATATTTTTACGGTTTTTGGCAGTAAATCAGCCGAGCCGGCCCAGGGTGAAAAAAGCGTTGAACAAAATACAGTTTTAACGCAAATGTTCAAAGATTTCAAGCTTGTGGGAATCATTTGGTCGCAGGCTCCTGAAGTGATGATTGAAAACGCTAAAGATTCCCGGACCTATACTTTAAAAAAAGGCGAATTGTTAAGCGATCAGATTAAAATAAAAGAAATTTCGCGTAATTCGGCTACGCTTGAAATGAGTTCTGACAGCGGCGCGCAGGAGTATGAATTAAGATGAAAATCATCCGGCAGATTATTTTTTGCGCTGCTTTTTGTTTTGTTCTTTTGATAAGAGGAGTTGCCGCTGAGCCGCCGGTTATTCCGCCTGCCGCAGAACAGAAAAATACTTTTGCGCCGCTTAACGTAAACCCGGGGAATGTTT
>JALOBQ010000060.1 GCA_023228185.1 Candidatus Omnitrophota bacterium | reverse complement strand
TACATCCTCGCTGCCTGCTTCTTAATTGCCTCGGCTTTATCTGTCTTCTCCCAGCTAAACTCATCCCTGCCAAAATGCCCGTAACAAGCAGTTTTTCTATAAATCGGTTTTAAGAGATCCAAAGAACTGATGATCCCTTTAGGCGTAAGTTCAAAATTTTGCCGGATTAGTTTTACCAGTTTCTCATCGGCTAATTTTCCCGTGCCGTAAGTATCCACAAAAATAGAAAGCGGATCAGCATAACCAATAACATAAGAAAGCTGAACCATAAACCTATCTGCCAAGCCTGAAGCAACCATATTTTTAGCAATATAACGGCAGATATAAGCCGCGGAACGATCCACTTTAGTCGGATCTTTGCCGCTGAAAGCTCCGCCGCCATGAGGAACACTGCCGCCATAAGTATCGACAATAATCTTTCTGCCGGTCATCCCGGTATCTGATTGCGGCCCGCCAATCAAAAATTTTCCCGTCTGATTAACATAATATTTTGTATTTTTATCAACTAACCCTTTAAGCATCGGCTCAGCGATAACCTCAATCATCTCCTGGCGCGCTAAAGCGGTGATCTGTTTACCGCTTTTATCCAATATATCATCCGTATGCTGACAGGCGATAACCACTGAATCCACGCGCTTTGCCTTACCTGATTCATATTCCACAGTAACTTGCGATTTAGAATCAGGACCTAAATATTTAAGGATACCGGTCCGGCGCACATCAGCCATACGTTTCACTAAACGATGCGCCAACATTATAGGCAGCGGCATCAGCTCTTTAGTTTCCCTGCAGGCATAACCAAACATAATCCCCTGATCTCCGGCGCCACCGGTATTTACGCCCTGGGCGATATCCGGCGACTGGCTGTTTACGGTGTTTACAATCGCGCAGGTTTGGCAATCAAAACCGTATTTAGGATGCGTATAACCAATTTCTCTGATAATGCCACGGGCAAGTTTCTGGATGTCCACGTAAGAATTAGTGGTAATTTCGCCGCCGACAATCAAAAGCCCCATCGTAACATAGGTTTCACAGGCAACACGGCTGGCCTGCTTATTTTTATCGGTTCTTAAAATTTCATCAAGCACTCCGTCGGAAATCTGGTCGCAAACTTTATCCGGATGGCCTTCGCCTACTGATTCTGAAGTAAAATAGTATTTTTCCGCTGACATTTCTTTTTCCCTTTCTTTAGTTTTTTCTCGCCAAACTCTTGTTGGCCGCATTCAAATATTTATGATCACCGATATCAAACCATTTACCGCTAAAAACAAAGCCATAAACTTGCACTTTATCTTTAAGCCAAGAAATATAACCTCCTGTAGCGTCATTCTGCTTACGCGTAGAGCACATATATTGTTTGACCAAACCTAAAGAATCCCGCGGGATGAAATATAAACACATCGCCACAAGGTTAGACGCCGGTTTATCCGGCTTTTCCGCAAATTCGCTGATCAAACCGTTACGCTCTAATTTTACTACTCCATAACGAGAAGCATCAGCTTTATTTTTAAGTTTATAAAGGCCAACCGCAGGAGCCGGATACTTCTTCAAAGAAAAATCCAGGAAACCTTTTAGGCCCTGGCTAAACAAATTGTCCCCTCCGATAACCAAAAGGTCTTCGGTAAAACGTTTTTTGGAAACAATAAAATTTATGTCGCCAAGCGCCCCTAAACGCGACTGATTATCTTTGGTCAAATCATTAACTAAAGTAAGTTTCTTTTTAGTTTTGGCTGTTTTGGACCATTCGACAAAATTAGCAAAAAACCGATTATTGGTAACTACGATTATTTCGTCTATCTGTTTTACAGTATTAAGCTTTTTAATAATATAATCGATAATCGGCTTCTTATTCACCTCTAACAGAGGTTTAGGATATTCTCGAGTTAACGGATACAGCCGCGTGGCATAACCGGCGGCAAGAATTAAAGCCTTCATCCTATTTTAAAATCTCCTTTAATTTTTCCTGCACAAAACTCTCCACTTCTTTGCCCGTGGAGAACAAAAGCGCCTGCTTAGCGATAACCTGGACTGCTTTAATATTTATTGCCCGGACAATGTATTTTAATTCCGGGATAACTTGCGGCGGAATACTGAACTCATCCAACCCCAGGCCCAAAAGAATAAGCGCCAGGCCCGGTTCACCGGCCATTTCCCCGCACATCGCTACTTTGATCCCGGCTTGATGCGCCGAATCAATTACATTCTTGATTAATCTTAATACAGCCGGATGCGCCGGTTCATAAAGATACGCCACTTTTTCATTGCCCCGGTCAACAGCCAAAGAATATTGGATCAAATCATTAGTCCCAATACTGAAGAAATCCGCTTCTTTGGCTAAAATATCTGCGGTCATTGCCGCCGAAGGCACTTCAATCATTACACCAATCTTGATTTTATCATTATAGGCTACGCCCTTAACTTTTAATTCATTCTTAGCATCCTGCAGGATACTGTTTGCCTGGCGTAACTCTTCGATACCGGAAATCATCGGATACATTAATTTTAAGTTACCATGCACGGAAGCCCGCAGGATCGCGCGCAACTGCAACCTGAAAATATCCGGCCGCGCCAGGCAGAAACGAATCGCCCTCCAGCCTAAAAACGATTGCATTTCATGCGGCATCTCTAACTGTGAAAGAAATTTATCGCCACCCAGATCCAAGGTGCGGATAACCACTTCCCGCGGGCTCATCTCTTCGGCTACATATTTATACGCCTGGTAATGATCCTCTTCCGTGGGTAAATCCTTACGGTTCATATAGAAAAATTCCGTGCGGTATAAACCAATCCCCTCTGAACCATGCAGTTTAGCAGAAAGCACCTCGTCGGGAAATTCAATATTCGCGTTGATACCTATTGTTTTACCGTCTTTACTGACAGCAGGCAGGTCTTTAACAGAAATAAACCTTGCCGCGATACCCTTTAATTTTTCCAGCTCTTCCTGATAATTGCTTAAAGTTTGCTCATCCGGGTCAATAATTACCGTGCCGGTGTTGCCGTCAACAATTAAAATATCCCCGACCTTAACCCGTAAAGTGAACCCTTCCACGCCGACAACAGCGGGAATTTCCAAAGATTTAGCCATAATCGCGGTATGCGAAGTCTTTCCGCCGATATCCGTAACAAAACCGGCGACGTTCTGCCGGTGCATTGCCGCTGTGTCCGATGGCGAAAGGTCATGCGCGACGACAATCGCCCGCTCTTTAAGCTCGCTTAAACTTTGCCTTTCCTTGCCTAAAAGGTGGCGCAAGATACGCTTGCCGACATCATTAATATCGGCGGTGCGTTCTTTTAAATATTCATCTTCTATCTTGGAAAAAACACTGATATATTTCTTGAGAACTTCCGAGAAGATATAGGCGACATTTAACTGCTCTTTCTTCAGCCGCGAGATAACCTCCTCGATAAGCATGCGGTCTTCAAGAACAAGAAGGTGCGCGTCAAAAATCTGGGCCTCATCCTGGCCCATATCAGAACTAATCCTTTTTTGCAGTTCAATAATTTCGCGGCGGGTTTTAATTAAGGCTTCTTCAAAAAGTTGGATCTGAGCCGGGATATTCTCCCAGGCAACAGCTTCCTTAATGATGGTAAATTCTTCTTTACCAAATTTATATACCGGCCCGATACTGATACCGCTGGCGGCGGCAATACCCTTTAATTGAATCATAATTCTTCCTCGCTGCTGATTACCTTTTCTAATTCAACTAGCGCGGCTTCGGCGTCTTCGCCATTTGCCTCAACGATGATCACGCTTCCTTTTTCCGCGCCCAGCATAAGTATACCCATAATAGATTTGCCGTTTACCTCTTCGCTGTCACGTTTAACGGTAATATAAGCGTTAAACTTATTAGCTACCTGCACGAATAGCGCGGCAGGCCGGGCATGCAAACCTTGTTTATTTTTAACAATTAATTCTTTTTTAATAATCGCCATTTTTAAATTGCCACGTTTACTTTTAAATTTCCTCGATAAAACCCATAATAATCCGCGATAACATCGCCGGATCGTGCCTGATCACTCCATCCTGGATAGAAACAAAATCTTCTTCAATTACTCGGTAACCCATCTGTTCAATCTTTTTACGGTCGCAAACAACGCGGTAAGAATTCTGCTTAGCGTAACGAGCCATAATATCCTGCGGTACTTCTCCGGTATTCACAATGCAATAATCCAGAATACGCGCGCAGCTGTGGTTGACTATCGCGCTGATATGGTCAGCCACGCTTAAAGAATCCGTTTCGCCAGGTTGGGTCATCACATTGCAGACGTAAACTTTGATTGCCTGTGATGCCGCTATCGCGCTGGCGATATCGCGCACTAAAAGATTCGGAATAATACTGGTATACAAAGAACCCGGCCCTAAAATAATAATTTGCGCTTCACGTAAAGCTTTTAACGCGTCCGGCGTAGCAAGAGAATGTTCAGGAACCAAAGCAACTTTATTGATCTGCTTAAGCGCTTTGGGGATTTTGTCTTCGCCAATCACACTTGACCCATCTTTATAAAAAGCCACCAGATTAACATTATCCAGCGTAGATGGGATCACTTGCCCGCGCAAAGCAAGGACTTTGCTTGTTTCTTTGATCGCTTTTTCAAAATCACCGGTTAAACGGGTCATTACCGTGATAAAAAGATTGCCGAAGCTATGGCCGGAAAATTCCGAATTCTTATCAAAACGAAACTGAAATAAATCCCGCATCAATGCCGGCGCGTCAGCCAAAGCAACCAGGCAGTTACGGATATCCCCGGGAGGTAAAACATCAAACTGCTGGCGCAACTTGCCGGAAGAACCGCCGTTATCAGCCACAGTAACAACAGCTGAAATATTCGAAGAATGTTCTTTTAAACCGGAAAGCAGCACTGATAAACCTGTTCCCCCGCCTACCGCGGCAATGCGCGGGCCGCGGCTCAACTGCTTTTTCTGATACAACAGGTCCACTAACCCGGAATCTTTGGAAGCTGGAACAAATACCGCTATGAAAGAACGCATCATCCGCTTGATGCCTAAAATCAGGATGATAATGCCTGAAATTACCACAATCGCGTCTAAAACCTGAATTACCCAAAACTCTTCGCTGCGCAAATTAGCCGTGCCCAGGATGAGCAATAAAACGCCGAAAGTGCTTAAACCAATCCAACGTTTAATACCAATTCCGGGATAAAACCATTTTAAAATACCTGGGTTTTCGGCTCGCATTGTATAAAATTATTTGTGTTAAAAAAAACAAAGCTCGGGATTAAATTTTCTTATCGTCTTCCTGCGTGATAATCTTGATCACGGATTTATCATCAAGACATGTGCGCAGTGTGTCGCGAAAATATTTATCCTTGAGCAGACGAGATATTCTGGCTAACGCCTTAAGGTGCGGGCCGGCAGAATCCCGGGGAGCGACAAGAAGAAAAAATATGTAGGCTAACTCCCCATCTAGGGAATCAAAATCAACACCTCTTTTAGAGAGGCCAAACGCGGCTACTAATTTATCGACGCAATCGGATTTAGCGTGCGGTATAGCGATGCCCTGGCCGATAGCAGTGGAACCAAGCGCTTCTCTGGCCATAAGAGATTCAATCAGCTTTGCGCGGTTACGCTTTTCAATATCGCCAGATTCGATAAGTAAATCTACCAACTCTTTGATCACATCTTCTTTCTTAGTAGATTTGATATCGGTAAGAATCGCTTTCTTAGAGAGAAATTCCATAATCTGCATCGTGATTCTCCTTTCAATGGATGTTGTAATTTAAGCGGGAGACGGGGTTCGAACCCGCGACATCGACCTTGGCAAGGTCGCGCTCTACCAACTGAGCCACTCCCGCAATTAGGTGATAGGTTGTCGGTGTTAGGTGATAGGTTTATGTTGGATAGATTCAAGTTCACTCAAGCCCAGAACCTAGCACCTATCACCTAGAACCTAAAACCGCAAGTTTTTTTAAACAGAACAATGGGCGGAAGAGGATTTTCCCGCAAAGCTATTTTCTTCTCCACATAATCAATAATGCGGACGAAGGGATTTGAACCCCCAAGGGTTGCCCCAATAGCTCCTAAGGCTATCGCGTATGCCAATTCCGCCACGTCCGCGAAAATCAAATCCACACTTAACAAGCGGGATCCCGCTTGTATCATTAAATTAGGAGCGGGAGAACCTTATATTGGTTACCCCAATAGCTCCTAAGGCTATCGCGTATGCCAATTCCGCCATCCGCCCGGCTATTTCTCCTCTTTCCACTTACAATACTTTTGATAACCT
>JALOBQ010000059.1 GCA_023228185.1 Candidatus Omnitrophota bacterium | reverse complement strand
ACTGGTGAATTTTTTCGGTTGCCAGGCTTCGATGGCTACAGGCGCTTTGAGGTTAGCGTTGAAATATGATTGCGCGATCATTCCGGTTTTTTACACGCGCGTTAAAGGCCCGTATACAAAATTATTTTTCGATCAGGTTTACACGGTAAAAAGGTTAGCCGATCAGCAGGAAGAATTGCAAGTTAACCTGCAGGCTTTAACGGATATCTTTGAAAAATACATCAGGCAATATCCCCGGGAGTATCTCTGGACGTATAAGATCTGGAAATACGGCAGGCAAAAAAAAGTTTTAATCCTTTCAGATGCCAAAGCCGGGCATCTGCGGCAATCCGAAGGCCTGGCAAAAATCCTTGCTTTTAATTTAGAGGCAAAAGGTTTTCAGGTTGAGACGTTGATCCGCCAGGTGCGTTTTAAAAATAAATGGCACAGGTTTTTGTTTACCTTAAAAGTTTTGTTGGTCGGTAAATACCCGCAGTTTTCTTTTGTGCATCGGTTAACCAAACATTTAACCGACGAGACCCAAAAAAGCCTGCAAGGCATTTGCCCGGATGTCGTGATCTCCAGCGGTTCGCTGCTTTACGCGGTAAACTATCTGCTTTCTCGAGCGCATCAGGCTAAAGCGATAGTTTTAATGCGTCCGGTTTTTCTGGGAAGAAAAAGATTTGACCTGGTAGTCGAACCGGCGCATGATCATCCACCGGTTAAGAAAAATATTTTGAGCGTTAGCGGCGCGCTGAATACTATTGACCGGCAGTATTGCCTGGTCGCGGCGCAGAAATTGAGTAATTCCGGTGTTTTCGCGCTTGCTCCGGCTAAATTCTGCCTGGGTATTCTGATCGGCGGGGATAGCAAAACGTTTACGCTTCAAAAAGAGGATTTACGCCTTGCTCTTCGGCAGGTCAAAGTTGCCGCTGATGAATTAGACGCGAATATTTTTATTACTACTTCGCGCAGGACGCCCGCTCACATTGAGAGGATGATTAAGGATGAATTTTGCGGTAATCCCCGTTGTAAGCTTCTTGTGATTGCCAATGAAAAAAATATTCCTGACGCTGTCGCCGGGATACTCGGCTTAAGCCGGATTGTGGTCACTACGCCGGAAAGTATTTCTATGATCTGCGAAGCTTCTTCCAGCGGCAGGCATGTCCTGGTAATAGAGTTTCCCGGTTTAAGCAGAAAGCATAGTTGTTTTCTGGCAAATTACAGTAAGCAGAAGTATATTTATTTAAGCCAGCCGGAAGAAGTGAAGAAAAATATCGCCTGGCTTTGGCGGGATAGCCCGCAAGTTAATACCCCTTCGGATAACCAAAACGTCAGCCAGGCTTTAGACAGGATACTATGAAGATATTACAAATATTGCCGGAGTTAAACGTCGGCGGCGTGGAAACAGGGACTTTGGATTTGTCCAAGTATTTAGTGCGCCTGGGGCACAAGGTGGTTGTTGTCTCTGCCGGCGGCACGCTGGTTAAAGATTTAGAGGCAAGCGGCGCTAAGCATTACGTTATGCCGGTGCATAAAAAATCGTTTTTTTCCATGTATAAACTTGTGCCGGCATTGGCCAAGATCATCAATGATGAAGCAATTGAGATCGTGCACGCCCGTTCCCGGGTGCCGGCATGGATCGCTTATTTTGCCTGCCGCAGGACAAAAGCGGTGTTTATCACAACATGCCATGGTTATTATAAGAAGCATTTTTTTAGTTATGTGATGGGTTGGGGCAAAAGGGTAATCGCTTTAAGCAATGTTATCGCCCGCCATATGATCGAGGATTTCGGTGTCCTGCATGAAAGCATTAAAATTGTGCCGCGCAGCGTGGATATGGAGCGGTTTAAATATTTAAGCCCGGATAAAAAAAGAAAAGACGAATTTAACGTCGGCATTATCGGCAGGATCACTCCTTTAAAAGGGCATCTTTATTTTATTAAGGCGATGGCGAAAATCGCCCGCCAGGCGCCTAAATTAAAGATTTGGATTGTGGGAGAAGCGCCGGCTTCCCGGGAAGCTTATAAAGAAGAGATACAGGTATTAGTGCGCAGGCTTGGGCTTTGGCATTGCACGGAATTTTTAGGCACGCAAAAGGATATTCCAGGCATCCTGGCGCATCTTGACCTGGTTGTGCTGGCGACTACCACGCATGAGGCGTTTGGCAGGGTGATTGTCGAGGCGCAGGCCTGCGGAGTGCCGGTTGTAGCCACAAGAGTAGGCGGTGTAATTGATATTATTGAAGACGGCAAAAATGGATTGTTAGTCCCGCCGGCTGATCCGAAAAGCATGGCGGAAGCCGTTTTTAAAATTTATAAAGATCCGGCGCTTGCCCGCGTATTGGCTGAAAACGCGTTTACAAAAGTCAAAGAGCAATACAATGTCGAGTTGATGGTAAAAAACACGCTCGATGTTTACCGTGAAGCTTTGAGCAATTTTAAAATTCTGGTGATCAAATTCAGTTCTGCCGGAGACATTATTCTTTCTACGGCGGCGTTGCGCGCTTTACGTGAGAAATTTCCCGCCGGCCGTTACAAGATCAGTTTTTTAGTCGGCGAAGATTGCAAGGAGATTCTTTTACGCTGCCCTTACATCGATGAATTGCTGGTCTGTGATCTTAAACATAAAGATAAGGGAATTAAAGGGTTTTTAGCTATCGCGCATTCTTTACTGAAGAATAATTTTGATATGGTTATCGATTTGCAGAATAACCGCGCAAGCCACCTGCTGGCTTTTTTAAGCGCTTGCATCCGGCGATACGGTTATCAAAACGCGAAATTCGGCCGATTGCTTAATTACGGTATCCCGGATCATAAACTCGCGCTTGATCCGGTGAGCCATCAATTTAAAATTCTGCATAGTTTAGGCATTGATTTAAGGGATAGCCATCTTGAGCTTTGGCCTACTCCGGAAGATGAGCTTTATATCGATAACCTGCTGAATGCCGCCTGGCTGAGTGAAAGTCAGAAGATTGTCGGTATTAATATCAGCGCCTCGCCAAGATGGTCATCGAAAACCTGGCCGGCAGAATACATTCTTAAACTTTGCGAGGAATTAGGATTTCAGGATATTCGGGTAGTTTTCACAGGCACCCAGGATGATGCCGCTTATGCCAATATGCTGGCGAACACTGTTTCCAGCAGTAAGATTATTAATCTTTGCGGGAAGACGACAATTAACCAGCTGGCGGTTTTAATTAAAAAATGCGCGGTTTATCTTTCCGCCGACTCTGCTCCGTTGCATATTGCTTCGGCGATGAAAACGCCTTTTGTGGGGCTTTTCGGGCCGACTGACCCTAAACGGCATATTCCGCCGTCAGAGAACTGCATCGTGATCGACAAAAATTTAAAGTGCAGCCCCTGCTATAAACCAAGATGCTCTAAAAAAAGATGCATGAAGAGCATCTCGCCGCAGGAAGTGCTTGAGGCGATAAAAAGATTGCTTAAATGAGAATACTCTATTTGGTAAACCATTTAAATGTGGGCGGGATCAGCAGCTACCTGTTAAGTTTGTCCAGCGCCCTACTTGAGCAGGGCAATCAGGTTTATATCGCTTCCAGCGGCGGAGAACTTGAAGAAAAATTCAAAACGCTCGGCGCGCAGCTTATCAAAATTTCCATTCGCACGAAGAATGAAGCGAGCCCGAAGATACTTTTAAGTTTTTTAAAATTACGTGGATTGATCAAGAAGTATCAAATTCAGGTTGTGCATTCCCAGAGCAGGACAACACAGGTTTTAGGCTGCCTTTTAGGTAAATACACAAAAGTAAAACATATTTTTACCTGCCATGGTTTTTTTAATCCTAAAATTTCGCGCAGGTTTTTTCCTTGCCTGCCGGATAAAGCTATCGCGATCAGCCAGCCTGTGGCAAAACATTTAATTAAAGATCTTAATTTTCCGGAGTCAAAAATTTCCCTGGTAACTAACGGAATAGAGGCGCAGTTTTTCCGTTCTCCGCGGTGCAAAGATGAGATCAGAAAATCTTTAGGCTTAAAGCCCGGGGAAATTATTGGCAGCGTGGGAAGGCTTTCGGACGTTAAGGGCCACGCTTATTTGATCAGCGCGATGCCGTTGATCCTGCGTAATTTTCCTCAGGCGCAGTTGCTTATCTCCGGCGAAGGTAAATTATATAATCATCTATTTTGCCAGGCAAAGCAATTGGCTATTAGCGATAAAGTATTTTTCGTGCGTAATTGTTTGCCGGTTGCCGATATTCTCACGGTATTGGATCTGTTTGTGATGCCTTCTCTTCAGGAAGGTTTAGGGCTGGCGCTAATGGAGGCGATGTCTGTTGGCTTGGCGGTTGTAGGAACTAACGTTGGAGGGATCAAGGAGCTGATTAAAGACAGGCAAAATGGCATCTTGGTTGAGCCGAGAAATGCTCAAGCGTTGGCAGATGCGATTAATCAATTACTTGCTGACTCTGCAGGGCGGCAGAGGTTGGGAACTCAGGCTGAGAAATTTATCCGCGATAATTTCGCGCTTAGTAAAATGGCCGCGCAAACTTTAGGAGTTTATCAAGAATGTTTAAAATGAAGTTGAAAAGGATAATCCGGGGTTTTGCGATAATTGTTTTGCTATTAGCTGTGTCTTTTGCTTTCTTTTTGCAGAATAATTATATTGTCCCGATTTTGATGTATCACTCTGTGCGGCCCAATTCCAATGCGCAGGATAAACTTTGCCTGTCGCCTGATACATTTGACCGCCAAATGCGTTTTTTAAAACAGTATCATTATAATGTGATCTCGCTTGAAGAGCTGGGGGATTTGATCAGAAGCGGGGAAAAAATACCTTTTAAGACAGTGGTGCTTACTTTTGACGATGGATATAAAGATAATTATCTTTACGCTTTTCCTGTGTTGAAAAAATATCAACTTCCGGCGACGATATTTGTTATTGTTAATGAGGTGGGTAGGCAGTATGATGACCGTTTAAGCTGGGAAGAGATCGGTTTGATGCAAAAATCCGGATTAATCACTTTTGGCAGCCATACAGTTAATCACCCCTGGTTGCCGGAACTTAAAGATGAAGGCATTTTAGCCAATGAAATTTTTGCATCCAAAAGAATTTTGGAAAATAACCAACGCATACCGGTGAATTGTTTTAGTTATCCGGGAGGCAGGTTTAATGAAAAGATCAAGAGCCTGGTTCAGAAGGCCGGTTACAAATTAGCTGTTGCTACAAGCCCGGGGGCAAAATATTCTAGAGATGACCTGTTTTTGCTTAAGCGCATCAGGGTTTCTCCCCGCGACGCGAATCTTTTTACTTTTTTCGTTAAATGCAGCGGTTATTATGGATTCGCCAAAGAGAAAGCTGTCAAATGAGTTTGCAAAAAGAAAAGAAAATATTGATTTTTAATGTTAATTGGCTGGGTGACGTGTTATTTTCAACTGCCACGATCAGGAATATCCGGCGTAATTTCCCGGAAAGCTTTATTGCCTGCGCAATCCCCAGCCGTTGTTACCCTGTGCTTAAAGATAATCCTCATCTGGATGAAATAATTATTTTTGATGAAAAAGACCGGCATAAGAGCCTTATCGCGCGCCTGAATTTCGTCACTTTCTTAAGAAGCAAAAAATTCGATACTGTCTTTCTGCTGCACCGTTCTTTTTCCCGCGCTTTAATCTGCCGGCTGGCAGGTATTAATGAGCGCATCGGCCATTATACGCCTAAACGGGCGTTTTTATTAAGCAAAAGTATCCCCCTGCCTAAAAAAGATTCTTTGCACAGGATAGATTATTACCTGAATGTGATCGAGAAGGCGGGCTTGCGCGTAGAAGACAGGTACCTTGAGTTCTTTTACAGTGAAGATGACCAGAAGATTGTTGAGCAGTTTCTTTCTAAACAAGGTATCGGCCAAGATGATCTTGTGATCGCGCTTAATCCCGGAGGCAACTGGTTGCCTAAACGTTGGCCAAAGGAGTATTGGGCTGAACTTGCTGATAAACTAATCAGTCAATTGCAGGCCAAGGTTATATTCACGGGCAGCAGCTCGGATATTGTTTTAGTTAATCAAATTATCTCTTTGATGATGCATAAGCCGGTGGTTGCCAGTGGAGTTTTCAATATTAAACAACTTGCCGCGCTGGCTAAAAAGGCAAAAATTTTTATTACTGCTGACAGCGGGCCGTTGCATATTGCTAACGCCGTAGGCGCCAGGATCATTGCTCTTTTTGGCCCGACATCTCCGGAAATCACCGGGCCGTATCCGCCGGGTAACGCGGTAATCTTGCAGAAAAATGTTGGTTGCCTGATTCCCTGCTATAAGGTGCGATGCAATGATAATCGCTGTATGAAGATGATTACTTCG
>JALOBQ010000058.1 GCA_023228185.1 Candidatus Omnitrophota bacterium | reverse complement strand
TTTTACCGCGAAACTTAAAGCCGGCGTAGGCGCGCAGCGGTCAGATAATACCACTTCAATGCCGTTACTTTTTAAAACAACAGCCGAAGCTTCCGCGAATTTACCAGACATAAAACGCGTGTCAAAACCGATGGCAACCTTTTTTCCCGCGCCAATGTAATCAGCTACCGCTTGCGTAACAATACGCACATTTTCATAGGTGTAAGTATCGCCGATAATCGCTCTCCAGCCGTCTGTGCCGAATTTAATTTGCGTAGTTGTGCTTGCCATGTTGAATATTCTCCTATCTTAAGGCTTTAATCGCCTGTTTTATGTTTTTCGCGCCGAATATATAACTTCCCGCCACAAGAATATTGGCGCCGGCTAACTTGGCTAATTTAGCCGTTACGGCGTTTATGCCACCGTCAATTGCGATATCTTTCTTAAAAACCTCTCTGATCTGCCTGATCTTAGGCAAAACTGAGGGAATAAAACTCTGGCCGCCAAAACCCGGATTAACCGACATTACTAAAACAAAATCCGCGAATTTCAAAGCCGGTTTGATTTTTTCAAAAGGCGTGCCCGGATTTAAGGATACGCCGAATTTAATGCCCATTTTCTTTAGCATCCTGCTGATTGAAGCAATCTCTTTTAAGGAAATTACTTCGACATGCACGGTAATCATATCACTGCCGGCGTCGATAAACGGCTGGATGAATTTAGCCGGCTGCTGGATCATTAAATGCACATCCAGTTTTAGTTTGGTCACCTTGCGCAAGTATTTCACAACTACCGGGCCGATGGTGATATTCGGCACAAAGTGGCCGTCCATTACATCCACGTGCAACAAATCCGCTCCGGCGGCCTGGACTTTTTTAACTTGGGCGCCCAAACAACTGAAATCCGCTGATAATATCGATGGCGCGACTTTTATTCTCACCTGTATAATTTCCTTTTGTTAATGTAATTAAAAACAGCGTCCGGCAATAAATAACGGAACGATTTACCTTCTTTGATCCGCTGGCGTATTTCAAAGGCGGAAACATCCACTGCCCTGATCGGTAATGTCTGAATATAATCCGGGAGATTTTTTAAAGGATACCCCGGACGGGTAGCGGCGATAAATTTAACCATCTTAATTACTTCACGGATATCTTTCCATTCGTTTAAATAATTAAGCAAGTCGCTGCCGATAATAAAATACAATTCATCGCGCTGGTATTTACTTTTTAATTCCTTCAAGGTATCGATCGTATAAGAACGCCCGGGCCGGCGCGTCTCAATATTGGAAACTTTGCAATCCCGGTTACCCTTAAGCGCCAACTTAAGCATTTTTAGGCGATCGCTTGAGTCGGCAATATCCGAATTATCTTTATGCGGAGCAAGCGCGACAGGCACAAAGATTATTTTATCAAGGTTGAGTTTTTCCCTTACTTCATCAGCTAAAATAAGGTGGCCGATATGCACCGGATTAAATGAACCTCCGAGGATACCAATCTTCATTTTTAGCTGTCAGCTATCTCCTCAACTGGCCGTTACCAAAAACCATATATTTATACGTCGTCAACTCTTCCAAAGCCATTGGGCCGCGGGCATGCAGTTTATCCGTAGAAATGCCAATTTCAGCGCCCATACCAAACTGAAAACCATCGGTAAAACGCGTAGAAGCATTCTGATAAACGCAGGCGGAATCAACGCGTTTCAAAAATTTCAAAGCGTTATTTTTATTATCCGTAACAATACTATCAGAGTGATGCGATCCGTAATTATTGATATGCTCGATCGCTTCATCCAGGTTGTTGACAACTTTTACCGAAAGCGCCAAGCCTAGATATTCCGTGCGATAATCTTTCTCTGTGGCAAGCTTTACCCATTTGGCAAGCTTTTTAGTAAAAGCGCAACCGCGGATCTGGACACCAGCGTCTTTAAATTTTTTCAACATTCCCGGCAAAAATCTTGCCGCCAGATCGCGATGCACAAGTAAACACTCCATAGCGTTACAAACTCCCGGACGCTGGAGTTTCGCGTTAAGGCAGATATTCTCAGCCATATTCAAGTCTGCTTCGTCATCAACATAAACGTGGCAGATACCTTTATAATGCTTGATCACCGGAATGCGTGAACTTGCCACCACATGCTTGATCAGGCCTTCGCCGCCGCGGGGAATGACCAGGTCAATATAATCATTAAGTTTTAAAAGCGCGTCCACTGCTTTTCTATCGGTAGTTTTCACGAAACTTGCCGCGCCTTGAGGAATTTTATGTTTGAGCAAAACTTTATTCAACACATTAAAAATCGCCAGATTAGAATTTATCGCTTCGCTGCCGCCGCGTAAAATCACGCTGTTGCCGGATTTAAAACAAAGCCCCAGGCAATCCGAAGTGACATTAGGCCGCGCTTCATAAATAATCGCGATCACTCCGATCGCGCAACGCTCCTTGCGGATGGATAAACCATTTTTGACTTTCCAGGATTTAATTACAGTGCCGACCGGATCATCCAACTTAGAAACCTGCAGTAAAGAATCAGCCATTGACCGGATTCTTTGTTTATCCAAAGCCAATCTATCGATAAAAGAACTCTTTAAGCCGGAGTTTCTTGCTTTTTTAAGGTCTAAAGCATTGGCTTTCAGGATAATTGCCTGAGAACTTATTAAAGCAGCAGCCATATCCCTTAGAACAGCGTTCTTCTGCGCCGCAGACAAATTGGCTGTAAAGCGCGAGGCGCCGCAAGCGAGCTTAGCTATTTTTATCATTTCTTCTTTTCTATTCATTTTTTACAAAATCACAATGTTATTTCTATGCACAACTTCCCTGTCAAAATGGCTGCCTAAAACTTTATCTAATTCTTTAGAGGAGACTCCAGCTTTACCACGAGCAAATTCAATCTTCTTTTTATCGCAGATACTGATAATTTCTCCGCTTAAAAAGCTGCCTTCCGTAGATGTAACTCCCACGGCAAGCAGGCTCTTTTTAGCTAACAAAGCTTTTTTCGCACCATCATCAATAATCACTTTGCCTTTAGCCTTACTGCCAAAAGCCATCCAGCGTTCTTTAGCGTCCAGACAAGTTCCAACCGGCAAAAACAATGTACCGCTAGCCGAAGCATCAGCCGCAAGCAAGCTAATAATATCTTTAGCTTTACCGTTGGCAATTACGCTGGAAATGCCTGAAGCAGTAGCGATGCGGCAAGCCTCAATTTTAGTGATCATCCCTCCGACAGTAGTCTTCTTTTTAGCCGGAGCAGCTAAAGATTTTATCTGCGCGGTAATCTTATCGACTAAGCGCACTACTTTTTGATTGCCGTCAAGCAAGCCGTCAACGTCAGAAAGTATGATCAAAAGATCAGCGCCCACTAATATGCTTACCAAAGCCGATAACCTGTCGTTATCGCCGAATTTAATTTCATCGGTAGAAACCGTATCGTTTTCATTGATAATCGGCACGGTTTTTAATTTCAACAAGGTGTTCAACGTGTTTTTAGCGTTCAGGAAACGCTGGCGGTTTGAAAAATCATCCCAGGTTAAAAGAAGCTGGGCGCAATTTAATGAATATTTCTTGAAAGCTTTACGGTAAATGTCCATCAGCTCATGCTGGCCGATTGCCGCGGCAGCCTGCAGGCCGGCTAATTCTTTCGGACGGCTGTTTAAACCAAGCACAGACATCCCTAAGGCAATGGCGCCGGATGAAACAAGCACCACTTCGTATTGCGCTTTTAATAAATCCGCTACCTGAGAGCAGACAGATTCAAGAAGCTTTTCATCCAGCTTGCTCTTATCGGAATAAAAAAGGCTTGAGCCGATTTTTACGACGATTCTTTTATATTTTTTTTGCGATTGCATCGACTAATTCCTCTAATCCCTGTTTGTTAAGCGCGGAAATCGCAAATACCGGTTTCTTGACTGATTTCTTGAATCTAACCAAATTTTCTTTAGCGCCCTCAAGATCCATTTTATTGGCGCAAATAATCTGGTGCTTTGCGGCTAAATCCGCGCTATATGCTTTTAATTCTATATTTATTTTCTTGTAATCCTCTAAAGGATCCCTGCCTTCAAAACCTGCCATATCGATAATATGCACAATCATCTGGGTGCGTTCGATATGTTTCAAAAATTTATCGCCCAACCCCTTGCCTAAAGAAGCGCCTTCGATCAAACCCGGGATATCAGCAATCACGAATTTCTTTTCTTCCAGGTTTACCACACCCAAAACAGGCGACTTGGTAGTAAACGGATAAGCGGCGATCTTTGTATGCGCGTTGGATATCGCGCAAATTAACGTTGACTTGCCGGCGTTGGGAAAACCCACTACACCTACAGCGGCAATCAGTTTTAAATCAAGAGTAATTTCTTTTTCTTCTCCCGGCGTCCCAGGCGTAGCGTCAACATGGTGACGGTTGCCCATACCGCCGCGGCCGCCGCGGGCGACAATCACCTGTTCTTCATCAATGCTAAGATCGCGCAAAACGCAGCCTGTCAAAGCATCCTTGATGATCGTGCCTAACGGCACGCGAATGATGATATCTTCGGCGTTTTTGCCTCTTTGCTGTTTGCCCGAGCCATGGCCGCCGTGTTTACCGTAAAAATGTTTGTTATAACGAAAATCCAGCAGCGTGAATAACCGGTGATCAGCTTTAATAATAATATCCGCGCCATCACCGCCATCACCGCCGTCAGGAACTCCGCGGCGCAGGTATTTATCGCTGTAAAGGCTTGCGCAACCCCTTCCGCCATCACCGCCGCGCACAAGGATCTTCGCGTTATCTATAAACATATTTAATTATACGCTTTAACAGATCGAAACTTTAAATAATTAGCTTAAAGAAAAAGTAATATCCTTTATCTTTAACTGAGTCAGCTCCTGGCGGTTGCCCTTTGTCCAATGTGAATTCTTTCTGCGGCGATATTTAAAAGCGATTGTTTTTTCGCCTTTTAAATTTTTCACAACAGTAGCTTCCACTTTAGCGCCTTTCACATAAGGCCGGCCAACCTCAACAGTCTTATCTTTAGCTACTAAAAGCACTTTATCCAGAACCATATCTTTAGCGGCTTTAAGATCAAGTTTCTCTACCTCAATAACATCATTCTTTTTCACGCTATACTGCCTGCCTCCAACTTCAATTACTGCGTACATTTGTTACCTCCCTAACCATTCCTGGCTGCGCTTAAAATACGACAGACAGGCCAAAAGTTAATAAAATAGTGGCAATTGAAACTTATATTATATACCCGGTAGATTTGACGGTCAAGGACAAAAATGGCCTAAAATCAGCTTATTTTAAGGTCATCTAAGTGCGCCGCAGGGTTAGAAATGAGGTTTATCTTTATGCGGAACTTATGTTCAATCCCGCGCAGGGCCTCCTTGTCTTTTAAGATTTCATCAATCACAGGAGGAGCCAAAGTAAGGCTGGCCTGTTTTAAGGATTTCCCTTTGAGATGGTGTTTCAGTTCTTTTAAAGCGGCAATCGCCAGTGTTTGCGGCGACCGCAGTTTACCTTTGCCCTTGCAATATGGACAGGGATGGTAAGAAAGCATTTGCACGGTTTTATGTATCCGTTCGCGGGTCATCTCCAGCAACCCGAATTTTGATATACCCAGGATATCGTATTTAGCCCGGTCATCAGCGAGGGATTTTTTCAAAACGTTTAATAATTCCCGGCGATGGCCTTCGCGCTCCATATCAATAAAATCGACCACGATAATGCCGCCCAGATCGCGTAAAACCAGTTGTCTGGCGATTTCCACGGCAGCGTCGCAGTTAACCTTAAAAGCCATATCCTCCTGGCTGACCTTCTTTTTGAAACCGCCGCTGTTTACGTCAATTACCACCAGGCCTTCCGTGGGCTCAATAATTAAATAAGCTTTGGATTTAAGATAGACGTGCGTATCAAAAATCCTATTGATCTCTTTTTCCACGTTTTTATCGAGAAAAAGGTCATCGCCCTTGTAAAGCTCGACTTTTTTGGCAAGATAACTCATAAAATTATGCATAAAATGCTGAATGCGGTAAAATTCAGGTTTGGAATCAACGACAAGTTTACTGACATCCTCGGTAAAAGAATCGCGGATCGCCCTGAGAGCCAGATCATACTCTTCGTAAACTAAAGCCGGGGCTTTCTGGGTTTGCGCTGTTTTTTCCACGCGTTTCCAGATCTTATAGAGGAATTGCGCGTCACGCATTAATTCCTGTTTAGATTTTCCGCTGGCAGCGGTGCGCACGATAAAACCGACTTCTTTAGGCAGATCAAGTTCTTTAAATATCTGGCGCAAGCGCCGCCTCTCCAGGTCATCATCAATGCGCCGGGATATGCCGACCTGTTTATCTTGCGGCATAATCACCAGATACCTGCCGGCAACGCCTATATGCGTG
>JALOBQ010000057.1 GCA_023228185.1 Candidatus Omnitrophota bacterium | reverse complement strand
CGGAAGGCGGAGTAATTTTTGGCGCCGGTAACTATGTTATTGATGTAAGCAGCTTGCCGATTGTTAATGTCACAGGCACTTGCGGGGCAACTTCCCGCACGATCCAAGCTTCTTTCGTGCGTATTCCGTCAGCTTTTGATAATACGGTTTCCGTGGGCGGGAATATGTCGCTTAACGGTTTGTTAGCTAAAGTGGAAGTTTACGATAAAACGCGTATCTCCGGTAAATTTTCTAAAACTGCTTTTGCCAGCGCCACTTTTAGCGATAAGCAGGAAGGGGTCAGCAAAGACGGCACTACGATTAAAATCCCGGATTATAACGGCAACGGCACAAGCGATGAATTCGGCGATTTTGTGGAATACGGCAATCAGTCAGTGGCAGGTTATCCGGCTGATGAAGTAGTGCACCTGGTAACTGACGGAACAGTAAATATTTTTCCCGACACTGCTTTAATCGGCAAGAAAGTGATTTTCGTAGAGGGCTCAGCCGCCGGCACGGGAAATGTGAATATATTTTTTGACGCTACCTGGCAGGATAACCAGGACCTGACGATCATTTCTACCGGCACGATCACTTATGTCGAGCCTTTGCAGTTTACTTCGGATTCACGCTTAAGCACTGTTTCCTGGGGGGATTACGGAGAAATTTCCGTCTTCCGCAGCGAGCATGAAAGCGTTGTTTACACGCACGAAGACGCCAGTTTCGTGGATATCCTTGATTGGGGGCAAACCACCGGCAATGTGATTACTAACGGTAACTTGGGGTTAACGGAAGTTTTAACCTATGAGAAATTTTATTATTCAGACCGCGCGAAACTTGGCGATCTACCGCCGGGTTTTAAACTGCTCAGCGGCTCAAGCGGCACGCCGTATCTAACGGATTGGCAGGAGTCATAAACGTATGGATATAAAAATGAAAAAACATATTATTTTGGCGATGGTTTTTTTACTGCTCACGGTTTTAGCGGTTTTATTTTCTACTTATCAAACGAAACAACTGGAAAACAATTTTCCAGCTCCGCAAGCTGCGCCTAAAAATATTGTTCTTCAGCCCAAATTCGTGGCAGCTCCAGTGATATCGCGGCCGGAAGACTACGGCATGGTGGTCACAAAAAATAGCGACCCGGTGCTTTCGCAGGAATATTGGGATAACCTTATTTCCAGCAAGATCAGCAACCTTAAAGCGAGTACTCCGCGAGAGTCTTTAGATAAGCTTAACCATAAAATTAAAGAAGACCCGCTAAAAACTCAGAACAAGATAAAGTTGATAAACGAGAATATTAAGAATTTCAGCAATCTTTTAGCCAAAGACCCCAATAATGAGGAAGCCAAAAAGAGGCTGGAACATTTTTTAATGCTTAAAACTCTCGCTGAAAAATTGCCAAATAATGAATAATTTTTTCCGAAAAATTAAAAATGCCGCCGCTAAAGAAAAATTCACTCTTGGTATTGATATCGGCAGCCAGTTTATCAAAGTAGTTAAGCTAAAAAATGATAAAAGCGGTTTTACGCTGCAAGCCGCTGATGCATATAATGCTTTGCTTGACCCGCTTGAGCTTTTGAAAAAAATCAGGCAGGATTACGCGTTAGATTACGCGAATATCTCTTTTTCCGGGTCAACTACCGTTTTGCGCTACATTAATTTTCCGCGCATGAATTTGAATGAATTGCGCCAGGCGATGAAATTTGAAGCGCAGAAGCATATTCCTTTTACCTTGGAGGAAGTTTATCTTGACGCGGCCGTATTAATTAATGATTTGCCGGATAATAAAATGCTGGTTTTACTGGCGGCAATCAAAAAAGAAGCGGTTAACCAGCGTATTAAGTCTATTGAAGGCGCCGGTTTAAAAGTAAACCTGGTGGATATTGATTCCGTGGCTATGGTTAACGCGTTTAATTTCAATTACCCGAAATTTGAGGATGCCGAAACTAAAGCCGTTGGTTTATTAAATATTGGCGCTGGTTTAACAAATATTAATATCATCGATAATCATATTCCCAGGCTTAGCCGCGATATTCATATCGGCGGAAAGAATATCACTGATAAGCTGATGGATATTTTTAACCTGGATTTTAAAGCCGCCGAAGCGTTAAAGTTAAATTCCGGGTCAATCACCGAAGATGAGAATAAAATCCGCGCAAGCGTTGAATCAGTACTGGCAAACCTGGCCGCGGAAATCCGCACTTCCTTTGATTATTATGAAAGCCAGAATACTTCCAGTGTTTCTCGGATTTATTTATGCGGAGGGGGAGCGAAATTTGCCGGCTTAAAAGAGATGCTTAGCGCTCTTCTGGGTATTGAAATAGAATATTGGGATCCGTTTAAATTAATTGCCCGGGCTGATAATCCGGTAAGCAAACCGCTTACATTGTCAAGTGAGTTTGCTGTTGCTTTAGGGTTAGCGTTACATAAAGATGATTGAGATAAATCTTTTACCATTGGAATTCAGGACTCGCGCAAAGGCTAAGAAAGCCGAAGCGCCGGTTATTACCGCTTCCGGAACAGGTAAGTTTAAGATTGATCCCCAAAAGATCTTTTTTTACGCGATTCCGGCAGTTATTGCCGTGGTAGTATTTTTACATCTTTATCTGGCAATACTTACGATTGTGCGTAATGGTGAAATGATCTATTTAAATAAAAAATGGATCAGTTTACAGCCGGATAAAATATCTTTTGAGCAGTTTAACAACGAATATTCTTCTCTATCGCAAGATGCTTCCGCTTTGCAGAAGTTTGCTAAACAGAGGGTACTTTGGGCGCCTAAACTGAATAAATTAAGCCTGAACCTGCCGTCCGGAGTTTGGTTCAATGAGCTACTGATGGATGGCCGTTCTTTAAATATCCAGGGCGCGGTGGTTTCACTGCAGAAAGACGAAGTAGGCCTGCTGAATAGATTTATGGATAATTTAAAAGACGACAATGATTTTAGCGCTGATTTTTTAAATCAGGAAATCAGTTTTGTGCAAAAAAAGAATCTTGGTGGTTATGATGTCGCCAGTTTCATAATTTCGGGAGTTTTAAAAAATAAATGAGTTTAAGTGATAGCAAGCAGGAAAATCAGAAAAAAATACTTATTATTATTGTCTGCGTGATCATACTTTACGTGGATTTTAATTATCTTCTAAAGGCGCAAACCAAGAATTTAAACAGCATTGCCCCGAAGATCAGCCGGCTTAAAAACGACCTGAATAATCTAACCCGCGACCTAAATAATATGCGGGAGTTAAAAAAGAAACAGGCTTCAAGCGTTCAGAAGGCGATTATTAAATCTACCAGAGTAATTTCGGAAACCCAGATTATCGACCTGCTACAGGATATTTCCGACCTGGCGAATAAAAATAATGTTAAGATCACCCAGATCCGGCCTTTACGCGAAGTGCCAGGCGCGAAGCTGACTTTAGGCTCGGAGAAATTCCTGCCTTTATTTATTCATCTTGAATTAGTTTGTGATTATCATAACCTGGGAAGGTTTATTAATCAGTTGGAAAACGCGCAGGTATTTATGGTTGTGCAGGAATTTAAGATTCAGGCCCAGCCGGCCGATTATTTAAAACAGAAGGTTATGCTTGTCCTGAGGACATATGTCAATAAATAAGTATTTATTTATTTTGATATTTTTAGTATTATTTAATCAGGTTGTTTTAGCGCAGGATAATTTTGTTTACGAATCTAAAGGTAAGCGCAATCCTTTTATTCCTTTAGTCAGCCCGGAAGGCCGCCTGCTTAAGCTGGATAAAGCAGAAGATGATCCTGCGTCTGGCTCCGGAGGTGTTTCTTTAGAAGGTATCATTTATGATAAGCATGGCCGTAGTTTTGCCATTGTTAACGCCACGGTAGTCGGAATCGGCGACATCGTCGGCGATTATCGGGTATTAAAGATCCAGGAGAATAGAGTTATTCTTATCAAAGATGGACAACCTTTAGAAGTCAGCTTGATTAAAAGGGAGGCAGATTGAAAAAATCTCTCATGATATTTATTTTTATTTATTGTGCTTTTTGTAATTTGGTTTTTGCTGAAACTGCCACACAAGCTTCCGTAAGCGAGCAAAAAGTCGTGGAAATTTCTGATCAGGATGTTGTTGTGGGCCTGGAATCTGAAAATGTTACTTTGGATTTCAAGGAAGCTGATATTAGCAACGTCTTAAAAATCATTTCTTATAAATCCGGGGTGAATATCGTTACTACTCCGGATGTGATCGGTAATGTTTCCGTGCGTTTAGTTGATGTTCCCTGGGAAATAGCACTCGACGTGATCCTGAAAACTTATGGGTTTGGTTATCAGAAACAGGGCAATGTGATCTTGGTTACTAAAATAGAAAATGTCGCTAAAATCGCTTCCGAGGAACCTTTACAGACGGAAATTATTGTTTTGAAATTTTTAGATGCCCAGGACGCCCAGAAGATAATCATTCCCTTGCTTTCTCCGCGCGGCAGGACAAGCGTGCTTTATATGCGCGGCCAAAAGGGTTGGCAATTTGGGACTTTTCAGATCGGTAAAGATGCCAAAGGTTCAAGTTCGGCTTTAGTAAGAGAGACGGCTGAAACAAAAGCTGAAACTGTTTCTTATGAGAAGAACGCCTCCGGCGAAACAATAATGAAAAAAGCGGAATTTGACCCTTCCGTGAAATCGAAGATGTTGATCATTACTGATACGGCAAGCACGCTGGATAAGATCCGCACTGTGATCCTGCCAAAGATCGATATTAAGCCAAAGCAGGTCTTGGTGGAAACCAGGTTTATCGAAGTTAATGAAGAGAAATTAAAAGATCTCGGTGTTGATTGGGGCTTGGGTAGTTCATCTAACGCCGAATCCGCGGCAGTCGCCACGCAAACAATTAGCAATGGTAAAGCTTTAGGCGGCCATATTTTAGGCACTACCTCTGGCGCCGTGCTCAGCCCATCTGCTTCCAATCCTTATACTGCCGGCGGAGAATTTGTTTTCAAGAAATTAACCGGCACGGAATTTGAAGCGGTGATCCACGCTTTAGAAAATGATTCTAACACCAACACGCTTTCGGCCCCAAGCATCCTTACTTTGGATAACCAGGAAGCTTCGATGCTGGTTGGCTACCATACTCCGATATTAAAATCCACGGTTACTGCCGGAACGGATACAACCGGTGCCACAGTTACCCAAACATTGGATTATTACCAGGAGATTGGTATCCGTCTGAATGTCGTGCCGCAGATTAGTGAAGAAGGTTATATTAATATGATCGTGCATCCAAGTATTACATCTTCTACGGAACATGTTGATGCCACATCTACCGCTGATGGCGAAGTGACCACGACGAATTATCCGATTATCGACGTGCGTGAAGCGCAGACGCAAGTCTTGCTTAGTGACGGCGAGACGATTGTCATTGGCGGCCTGCTTAAAGACGTGATAACCAAGGAAAGAACAGGCATCCCCTGGTTATGCGATTTGCCTTGGTTAGGTAAACTTTTTGGACGTGATAAAGATAATTTGGAAAAAGTTGACTTGCTTATTTTTATTAGCGCCCGGATTATTAAAGACGGCGATTATTCGCCGGAAGTGTTAAAGAAATTAGAGGAACGCTTAGGCCGCGGTGAGGCTGTGGAAATTAAGAACGAGTCCGCTGGCCGCGCGAAATCAAAGTAAATGTATAAAGTGAATTTTATTTTTTCTAAACAAGGGCTGATGCGATATATTTCGCATTTAGACCTGATGCGCCTGTTTACGCGCGCGATGCGCCGGGCTGACCTGCCGCTGAAATTAAGCGAAGGTTTTAGCCCGCATCCTAAATTTAGTATTAAAAGAGCTTTAAAATTAGGATTAGAAAGCGAGCATGAAGAAGCCGCGATCGTTTTAAAATTTCCGGTTGAAACGGAAGATTTTAAAGCCAGGCTGCAAAAACAATTACCAGAAGGGATAAAGATTAAAGATGTCCAAGGAAATTTTAATTAATGTAGATTCACAGGAAACCCGCGTCGCGATTGTCGGCAACGGAGAATTATTGGAGTTCCATATCGAGCGGCCGCAGGACCGCACGATCGTGGGTAATATTTATAAAGGGATTATTGAGGCAGTGATGCCTTCCATCGGCGCGGCTTTCGTGAATATCGGCCTGCCGAAAAACGGATTTTTGTATTTATCGGAAATCGAAACCGCTTATGAATCAGTGGATATGGCGCCTGCCCAGCAGATGCCGATCAAAGAAGTTAAAAAAGGCCAGGAGGTTTTAGTCCAGGTAGTTAAAGAATCTTTTGGCACTAAAGGCCCGCGGCTATCCACGCATATAGGCGTTGCCGGCAGGTATCTGGTGATTATGCCGCAAGATAAACAGGTCGGCATATCCCGGCGCATTGATGATGACCTGGAGAGGCGGCGCTTGCGCCAGATATTTAAAGAACTTGACCTGCCTAAAGAAGTTGGTTT
>JALOBQ010000056.1 GCA_023228185.1 Candidatus Omnitrophota bacterium | reverse complement strand
ATGGATATTACTTTCGTGATCAAAAACGTTAAAAATAAAGAGCAGGCGAAGTTATTATTGGAATGTTTCGGGATGCCTTTTTCCCGTCAGAATGAACAGAAATAAACGGATTTTTTTAATCAAGAAGGATAAGGAATAAAAAATGGCAAAGAATTCACAGTTAGCGAGATGGAAAAGGCCGGCAAAATTCTCTACGCGTAAATATAACCGCTGCACTATTTGCGGTAGAAGCGGCGGATATTTAAGAAGGTTCAAGCTTTGCCGTATATGCTTCAGAGAGTTGGCTTGGCAGGGTCTGATTCCAGGGATTAAGAAGGCTAGTTGGTAGAAAAAAACGGGGGTTAAATGTCAAGGACGGATTTAATAGCAGATGTTTTTACGATCATTCGTAACGCGATCATGGTCAAACGTGATACGGTAGATGTTCCGGCTTCCAATAATATCAGGGCTATTTTAGATATTCTTAAGAAGAGCGAATACATTGATAATTTTAAAGAGATTGAAGACAAGAAACAGGGTTTAGCCAGAGTTTACCTTAAGTATGTCGCAGGTAAGCCGGCGATCCGCAATATCAAAAGAATCTCTAAACCGGGTTTGCGGGTTTATGTGCCCAAGAAAAAGGTACCTTCTGTTTTACGCGGCAGGGGCCTGGCGATTATTTCCACTTCTAAGGGAGTAATCTCGGATAAGGACGCCAGAGAGCAGAATTTAGGCGGCGAAGTAATCGGATACGTTTGGTAAACTAAGGAATATATCTAAAAATGTCTAGAATAGGCCAAAAAGCGGTAGCAATACCCAAAGATGTTTTAGTAGAGATTAAAGACGGCGTGATCCTGGTAGAAGGCAAACAAGGCAAGCTTAGCCGTAAGCTTTCCGACAGGATAACCGCGGAGATTAAAGACGGCCAGATTTTTGTTAAGCGGGTCGCCAATACAAAGATGGACCGCGCTTTTCACGGTTTATACCGCGCGTTGATCGCGAATATGATTAAAGGTGTTTGTGAAGGTTATTCTAAAGAACTGGAGATCCAGGGCGTGGGATTCCGTGCTGCTGTGCAGGGAAAAGTATTGAATATGGCTTTAGGTTTTTCGCATCCTGTAAATGTGGATATTCCTGAAGGCATAAAAATGGAAACACCTAAGCCGACGCAAATTATTATTAAGGGCATTGATAAAGAGCTGGTGGGAAAAATCGCCAGCGAGATCCACGATATTTATCCGCCGGAGCCTTACAAGGGCAAAGGCATACGTTTTGTCGGTGAACATGTGAAAAAGAAAGTTGGAAAAGCTAAGGCAACGGGAAAGTAAAATGAAAAGCAAAGAAGAATCAAGATCGAAAAGGCATTCCAGGTTAAAGAAGAAGATGTTTGGCACGACGCAGAAGCCGCGTTTGGTTGTGCACCGCAGCTTAAAGAATATTTCCGGGCAAATCATTGACGACGCTTCCGGCAAGGTTTTGTTTTCTTTATCAACCAATGATAAATCGGTAAAAAAGCTTTTCGCCAGCGCCGGTAACGTTAAGTCTTCGGTTGCTTTTGGCGAGCTTTTTGCCAAAGCGGCCAAGGAAAAGGGGTTTAGTAAAATAGTTTTTGACCGCGCCGGTTATTTGTACCACGGCAGGGTTAAATCTTTTGCCGATTCGTTAAGAAAAGGTGGAATGGAGTTTTAAAATATGCGTGAATTTAATGTTGAAAAGCAGTCGGATCTAATCGAAAAAGTAATTTCTATCAACCGCGTCACCAAAGTTACCAAAGGCGGTAAAAAAATGCACTTTAGCGCCCTGGTAGTCGTCGGTGACACAAAAGGCAGGGTAGGCTTTGCTTTAGATAAAGCCAATGAAGTTGCAGACGCGATCAGAAAATCTTTAACCAAAGCCAAGAAAAGCCTTTTCAAGGTTTCCTTGGAAGGCGTTACCATACCGCATGAAGTTATTGGCCATTTCGGCGCGGCAAAAGTTTTGCTTAAGCCGGCTTCTGAAGGAACTGGCGTTATTGCCGCTGGCCCGGTGCGCGCGATTTGCGAAGCAGCCGGTATCAAAGATATCCTGACTAAATGTTTAAAATCAAATAACCCGATTAACGTAATTCGGGCTACTGTTCAAGGCTTAAAAAGCCTTAAGGCTTAAAAAATGAAAGAAAAAACTAACAAGACCCCCAAAACTGAAAACAAAGCCGTTAAGCCGCAAGTAAAAAAAGCGGTGGAAAAAATTAAAACTGTTAAAACAGTTAAGCCGGTTGTTCTCAAACAGGCTGTGGAAAAAGATTATTCGAATTTAGTGGCTTTAGAAAAATTACCCGCCCCATATGGAGCGCACAAGAAACGTAAATACCTTGGCCGCGGTTCCAGCAGTGGCCATGGCAAAACATCCACGCGCGGCAGCAAGGGCCAGACTTCCCGCGCCGGCCGGCATTTTTATTTAGGGTTTGAAGGCGGCCAGTCTCCTTTGATCCGCAAGATGCCTAAACGCGGATTTGTGAGCAATTTTAGGAAAGTTTTTCAACTGGTTAATTTAGAATCTTTGAATCGAGTTAAGGAAAGCACGATTACTTTGGAAGTTTTGAAAAAAAACGGATTAATCCGCGATCAGGCAAAATTAGTAAAGATTTTAGGAAAAGGAAACATAAAAAATCCTGTTACTGTCCTGGCGCATGCTTTTTCAAAACGCGCCGCGCAAGAGATCGCTAATGCCGGCGGTAAGGTCCAAATTCTAAATGTTTAGTGCTTTAGTAAATTCATTTAAAATCCCGGATTTAAAGCGCAGGTTGCTGATTACGGGCGCTTTGATCGCTGTTTACCGCGTAGGTTGCTATCTGCCTATTCCCGGTATTGACGGCGTGGCTTTAGCGGATTTTTTTAACCGCATCGCTCAGACGCAAGGCGGCACGCTCTTTGGTATAATTAATATGTTCTCCGGCGGCGCTATGGAGCGTTTAACGATATTTGCTCTTGGAATTATGCCGTATATATCGTCATCGATCATTATGCAGTTGTTGACGGCGGTAATTCCTGCTTTAGAAAAAATGGCTAAAGAGGGCAAGGCTGGTTATGAGAAGATCAATCAGCTGACCCGTTACGGCACGGTAGTACTTTCTGTGATCCAGTCGTATTTTATCGCGCTTTGGCTTGAAAGCCCCGCGCGTTTTGAGGGGTTACAAATCGTCTTACAACCGGGTTGGGGTTTTAGAATTCTTACGGTGCTCACCTTGACCACAGGAACAATTTTTATTATGTGGCTGGGCGAACAGATCCAGGAGCGTGGCATCGGAAACGGCATATCATTGGTTATTACCGCCGGTATTATTTCGCGTATTCCTACGGCAATCAACCAGCTTTTTGTTTTAATCGCTCCTTTTGACGCCGCGCGCCGCCAAATCCAGCCGCTGACATTACTGATTATGGCTTTTTTCCTGGTGGGTGTGGTTTTTTCCGTAATTATGGTTACGCAAGGGGTAAGAAAGATCCCCGTGCAGTATGCCCGGCGCATCGTGGGAAGAAAAGTTTACGGCGGCCAAAGCACATATATACCTTTAAAAGTAGATACATCCGGGGTGATCGCGATAATCTTCGCGCAGTCGATCATCCTTTTTCCGGCGACTTTAGCGTCTTTTATTCCTAATCCGGGATTTCAGCGCCTGGCGCAAAGTTTGATCCGCGGAAATTTTCTTTATACGTTAGTTTACGCTCTTTTGATAATCTTTTTCTGTTATTTTTATACCGCGATCGTCTTTAACCCGAATGACCTTTCCGAGAATATGAAAAAATACGGTGGTTTTATTCCCGGGATCAGGCCAGGGGCGTCTACCGCGGAATTTTTAGATTATGTAATGACGCGGATTACTTTAGCCGGGGCATCTTTTATCGCCTTTATCGCAATTTTTCCTGATTTTATCATGGCCTGGTTAAAGGTCCCGTATTTAGTAGCCTCATTTTTCGGCGGCACCGGTATCTTAATTATCGTAGGCGTAATGTTGGATACCTTAAAGCAGGTAGAGTCGCATCTTTTGACTCATCACTACGAAGGTTTTATTAAGTCCGGGCATATTAAAGGAAGAAGATAATGCAGATTGTTCTATTAGGGCCTCCGGGAGCCGGTAAAGGCACGCAGGCTGTGAGATTAGCTAAAGCGATGCAGTTACCGCATATTTCCACAGGCGATATCTTAAGGCAGAACGTTAAAGCTGACACTCAGCTTGGCCAGCAGGCTAAGGGAATAATGGATAAAGGTTTGCTTGTTCCTGACGCGTTAGTCGCCAGTATGCTCGATGAGCGTTTTAATAACGCGGATATCAAAAAAGGTTTTATTCTCGATGGTTATCCTCGCACGTTAGCGCAGGCGGGAATGCTTGACCAGATCTTAATGAAGAAGAATATCGCAGTTGACCTGGTAGTTTATCTGGATACTGCTGATGAAGTAATCATTAAGCGGCTTACCGGCAGGTTAGTTTGTTCAAAGTGCGGGGCAAATTTTCATATTACGAATATGCCTCCTAAAGAAAAAGGCATCTGCGATAATTGCGGCGGTTCGTTATACCAGCGCACTGATGATGTGGAAACAACCGTGCGTAAACGCCTGGATGTTTATAAAAATGAAGTTTCTTCTTTAATTGAATTTTACACAAAGCAGAATAAATTACATAAATTAGCCGCGGATTTGGATCCGCAGATTGTTCTTGGACAAATTATTGATTTAAGCAGAGCATTAAAATGATCCCGCTAAAATCCAGCCAGGATTTGGAGATGCTTGGTAAAGCTGGTAAGATTCTTGGCGAAGTGTTAAGGCGGTCAGGTAAACTAGTTCGCGCCGGCTTGAGCACTGGAGAACTTGACCAGTTGATCGAAAAGATGATTTTGGAATCCGGCGCTTTACCTGCTTTTAAAGATTATAAAGGTTTTCCTGCCAGCGCGTGTATTTCCGTGAATGAAGAAATTGTGCACGGCATACCCGGGCTAAGGATTATCAATGATGGCGATATCGTAAGTTTAGATATCGGCGTTAACTATCAGGGTTATTTTTCGGATTCGGCGCTGACTGTTGCGGTTGGCAAAGTTGACCAAGAGACAATCCGCTTGATAGAGGTTACCCGGCTTTCGTTAAATGAAGGTATTAAACAGGCCAGGGTAGGAAACCACTTAACTGATATTTCTCATACGATTCAGGTTTTTGCTGAAAAAGAAGGTTTTTCAGTAGTGCGGCAGTTTGTCGGCCATGGCATAGGCAGGGCGTTGCATGAAGAGCCGGAGGTGCCGAATTTCGGGCCAGCAGGCTGTGGGCCGTTATTAAAACACGGTATGGTTTTGGCGATTGAGCCGATGATTAATTTAGGCGGCTGGGAAGCTAAAATTACCGATAACGGCTGGACGGTGATAACAAAAGATGGTTTGCCATCAGCGCATTTTGAGCATACTGTGGCAATAACAGATAAAGGGCCGGTAATTTTAAGTAAATAAATATGGCAAAAGAAGACCTTATTGAGACAGAAGGAAAGATTGCTGAAGCTTTACCCAACGCTATGTTTAAAGTGGAGTTGGAGAATGGCCATATCGTGTTAGCGCATATTTCCGGCAAGATGCGCATGAATTTTATCAGGATACTGCCGGGTGATAAAGTAAAATTAGAACTTTCTCCTTATGATCTAACAAGAGGGAGAATAACATTTCGGGTGAAATAAGATGAAAGTTAAAGCCTCTGTGCGTAAGATTTGCGATAAGTGTAAAGTGATCAAAAGAAAAGGTGTAGTGCGGGTCATCTGCTCTAACCAAAAGCATAAACAAAGACAAGGTTAATTTATTTAAGGAGTAAATAATGCCAAGAATTCTCGGTGTAGACATTCCTAAAGAAAAAAAAGTTTTTATCGCTTTAACCTATTTATACGGTATTGGTAGGGCACTTTCTAATCTTGTTTTAAAAGAAGCTAATGTTAGCCCGGATAAAAGGGCAAAAGATTTAAGCGACGAAGAGATTGCCAGGATTACCGCCACTTTTATAAAACTTAATCTCAGGTTGGAAGGCGATCTGCGCAGGGATATTTCGCAGGATATTAAGCGCTTGATGGATATCGGTTCTTACCGCGGCTCGCGGCATAAGAAAGGCCTGCCGGCAAGGGGCCAGCGCACGCGCACAAATTCACGCACCAGAAAAGGCCCGCGCAAGGGCAATATGGCAATTGTTAAAAAAATTGAAGCTAAGAAAGCACCAGTAAAAGCAGCTAAATAAGCAAAGTTTTATTTAAGAAGGAGCGTATAAGCATATGGCAACAAAAGAAAAGGCAAAAAAGAAAAAGATCGCCAAAGGTATTACTAGCGGTATTGCCCACATTCAGGCAAGTTTTAATAATACGATCATTACGATTACCGATAAAACAGGCAATGTGCTGGTTTGGAGCGCTCCCGGTATTGTCGGTTACAGCGGTTCTAAAAAATCCACG
>JALOBQ010000055.1 GCA_023228185.1 Candidatus Omnitrophota bacterium | reverse complement strand
TCAACCAACTTCAGGCGAAATTACCTGCGCTGACGAAAAATACGGCCTGGATTATTGCGAGGTTAAAGGCCAGTATTTTGCCAAAAGAGCTTTGGAGGTCGCTGTGGCAGGTGGGCACAATATTATGATGATTGGGCCCCCGGGAAGCGGCAAAACTATGTTAGCAAAAAGGATTCCCACAATTATGCCTGATTTAACCGTGGCTGAGGCTTTGGAGATTACCAAGATCCACTCTGTTGCCGGAACGCTTCCTTTAGGTTGCGGGGTGCTGAAAAAAAGGCCGTTTCGCTGCCCGCATCACAACATCTCGGAAACGGCGTTAATAGGCGGCGGCAGTTTACCTAAACCCGGCGAGATCAGCCTGGCTCATTGCGGAGTGTTATTCTTGGATGAATTTCCGGAATTCCCCCGCCATTGCCTTGAGGCAATGCGCCAACCGTTAGAAGACGGAATAATCTGTGTGTCGCGCATAAAAAGAACATTTATCTTCCCCTCTTCTTTTATGCTTGTCGCCGCGCTTAACCCTTGCCCCTGCGGATATTATACACATCCTACAAAAACCTGCCGCTGTACTCCCAATAAAATCGCCAATTACATCGGCAAGATCTCCGGCCCGCTGGTAGATAGAATTGATATCCACATTGAACTGCCTGCTATAGCTTATCAGGAATTATCCAGCCCTAAAGACGCTGAGCCATCAGCGATAATCAAGCAACGCGTGCAAATCGCGAGGAATATTCAGAAAACCCGCTTCAGCGGCGAGGAAAGTTTTATATTTTGTAACGCGCGCATGGGCGTAAAGCAAGTTAAAAAATATTGTTGCTTGGAGCCTGACGCGCAGGAATTACTAAAACTTGGGATGGCCGAACTCGGGCTTTCAGCAAGAGCGTATGATAAAATCCTGAAAGTCAGCCGCACTATCGCTGATTTAGACGGCTCCGGCAGTATTCTTCCCCAGCATATCGCCGAAGCATTGCAATACCGCAGCCTTGACAAGCATTGGTGAATTGGAAACAGGGTCCAAGTTGACCTGGAAACAGTGTCCAAGTCGTGAGGGACAGTGGGATTAATAAAAATTAACATTACAAAAGGAAAAAAATGACTGAAACAAGATTGCTGGTTGAAAACGCTTATTATCATGTCTACATCCGTGGGAATCAAAAACAAAAAGTATTCCTTGATGAAGAGGATTTTGAATTTTACTTAGCCCAACTATATCGCTATAAACTCAAATACTCATTTCATATATACGGTTATTGTTTAATGCCAAATCATATTCATCTAGTAGGCGAGCCAGAAACCGCGAAAAAATTGTCAAAATTTATGCAATGCCTGCATCGTTCTTACACCAGTTATTTCAATAATAAATATGGAAAAGTAGGCCACTTATGGCAGGGAAGATTTAAAAGTAAGGTTATAAATAAGGATAATTATGCTGTGAATTGCATCAACTATGTTGAGCTAAATCCAGTCAGGGCAGGCATCGTTGCTAATCCTGGGGATTATAAATTTAGCAGCTATCGGGGAAGAGTTTTAAATAAAAATAGCGGTAAAAAATTGTTAGATGAACTAATCTTTTAGTAATACCCCACTGTCCAGATTGAGTTGGACCCTGTTTCCTTCACGAGTTGGACCCTGTTTCCAAGTCAAAGCGGAAACAGGGAGGATCTAATTAGCCGTAGCGGGATTGAAGGACTCTATCAATACGGCTAATAAGTTCCTCTGTTTCAATGGGTTTGACAAGGTAATCCACAGCGCCTTTTTTATAAGCATTAGACTTATCCGCCATTTTATCCAACGCGGAAAGAATAATTACAGGCACTTTTCTGCCAAACTCATCATCATTTAATATATCGCAGACCTCCAGGCCGCCGGTGCCGGGCATCAATAAATCAAGCAAAATCAAATCCGGTTTAAAATGCCGTAAAGAAGTTAGTAAATCTTTGGGGCCGGATAAAACCATCACTTCGAAATTACCGGTGGCTTCCAAATTTAGTTTCACCAATTTTGTAAAATTATCCTCGTCATCAACAATAAGGATATTCTTTTTAGCCATTTCTCACCTCTTAGATAATTTTAAGATAATAGTTATTATCGTTCCTTTACCTGGCTGGCTGGATAAATAAATCAGCCCTTTATGCCGATGCATAATATTCCGGCTTACCGATAAACCCAAACCAGACCCTCCGCGCGGGCCTTTAGTAGTAAAAAATGGGTCAAAAACCCTATCTAAATATTCTTCGGGAATCCCAACGCCAGTATCCTCAAACTCAACAACTACGGCTTTCTCTCCTAGTTTAAAATGATCATTCTCCCTATTGCCTATACCATGCCTTATTTCATTAAGTTGTTTTTCATAACCGCGGATAACCAGCTTACCGCCATTGGGCATCGCCTGAATAGCGTTTAACAAAATATTAATAAAGACCTGCTCAAGTTTATTTTTATCCACCAAAACTTTAGCCAGGCCCGAAGGCACCTGATTATCTATCGCTATAGCTTTAAGTTCCGGCTGATTTTTTATCAGATTTAAGCTGTCGCTGATGATGGAATCAATATTCTCCGGTTGTAAACCCAGGTTTGCCGCGCGGGAGAAATCAAGCAATGAGGCAACAATCGCGTCAGCTCTTTTAACGCTATCTTTGATCATCGCCAAAACTTCGGCAATATCTTTGCCGTCAACAGGCACCTTTTTTTCCAAAAAATTCACTCCCTGCACGATTATGCCAAGGGGATTTCTTACTTCATGAGCTACCCCGCTGGCTAACTGTCCTACAGCGTTCAATTTCTCAGCCTGGATCAGTTGATCCTGAGCTTCAGTTAACTGCACATTCGCTTTATTAATCTCTTCCTGGACTTTTTTACGCTCGCTAATCTCTTTGACAAGCGCTTCCTTCTGATTAAAAAACCCCACAATCAGGCGGCTGATATCGCCGAATTCCGCCCTATCCTTCTCTAACAGCCGGATATGAGACAACTCCCCGGTACTTAATGTTTTGGCAATCTGCTGTAACGGTATATTCACCCAATGATTAAGTAAAAAAATCATGATCAAAAAAGCGAAAATAATAATCGAGGTAATCGTAAAAATAATTTTTGGAGAAGCCCTTTTTAACGTTTGGACTGTTTCAGATTCAATAGAAATATTTATCATCATCAGCGGCTGGTCGTTAAAATCATTTAACGCCCTGCTTAAATGAAGCACGCCTTTTTCAGAAACAATTTTCGAAGAGGCCTTTAACTTTTCACCAAAATATGGCAACAACGTCAAGCTGCCGCCCATTAAATCAGAAAGTTCAGATAAAAATTCCTTATCCCATAGACGGCCGACAAAAAAATACCCCTGGGGGATGGTCAATCGTTTAACATCAAGCGTGGGATGAACCGTTGCTCCGCGAATCTCCATTAACCCTGAAGGAGTATTGATAAAAAAATTGCAAAACCGGCTTTGCGAAAATAACTTTCTCATATCATCTTTGCTCAACGGTAATTTTTCTAACTTTTTGCCCGCGGTATCGCTGAAAGCATAAACAAAATTAAAATCAATATCATATACCCATTCGGCATTAACCTGAAAAGTAACTAAAGCAGTTTCCATATTGGCTTTTGCCCATTTTTTATCCTTTGTGGAAACGAAACTAACCATCTCATCCCAATAAGAATAATCATTGGCTAATGTCAACAAAGATAGCCCCTTAAGATTCAGGAGTTTATCGAGAATGACATACTCTTCTTTTTCCGCTTGTTGAAGAGTAGTATTTAGCCTGCTTTCTTCTAAGCGCATAAAAAGCAAAAACGTGACGACAAAAAAACATAACGAGATAATCGTCAAAATTAATAATTTGGTTTGGATTCTCATAATAGAATGTTGTTTTTCAACAACTTTGCGTTTATTTCGTGCTTACTTCGATAAGCGTGCTGGCAGTAGCGGTTGCGCCTTTGTCATCCTTGACAGTCAAAGTAGCCGTAAAATTCCTTGAACCGTAAGAAGTGCTCCAATAAGTATTGGATACATTTTTTAAAGTGGCTGAATCGCCATCGCCGAAATCCCAGTTATAGGAAACGATCTTGCCATTGGGGGAGCGGGATTTACCGGCGGAGAATTTTACCATTAAGGGAGAAAAACCTTTTTGCGGACGGGCGATAATTACAGCCGTTGGAGCGGCATATTCTATCGCGGGAATAACTTTGCTTTCCAAAACAGGCTCTGCTGGAGGTTCTTTGGCCTCAGGAACCTGGATTTTTTCAACTACTTGCGTATTTGCGGCAGGCTGTGTATCGGCATTCGTTTGTAAAGTTTCAGAAGATTGTGTTTTTGCAGGAACTTGTGTTTCTAAAACCGGCTGCGTGCTCGAAGAAATAACTTCCGGTGCAGGAAGCGAAACAGGGACGGCTGCGACGGCTGGCTCCGCGGAAACAGCAACGGCTGCGGCAGCTACTGTTGGCGCCGCTGGAATAACATAAGCCGGATCCTCTTTTACCAAATCCTGCTGAACATACGCGTTAAGCTTGATTTTTAAATCATCTATTTTAGCCTGCTCCAGCGCCTCATTCTGTTCATCACGCTTATCTAATTTTTCTTTATACGCTGGGTTATGATTATAGCGATAATCTGAAACTGCCATAAAAGGCCAATAGAAAACCCCGCCGATAAAATCCACAAAAATCGTCACCGGCTGGGCGATATTCGCCTGAAAAGAACTCTGGATGCGGCCCATTTTTTTATAATAATATTCCACTTTCCCGTGCCGGCGGTTGAAACGTTCTTTTGCCAAAGCCATATCGGGAAATTTTTTATCCGGGCCGAGCGTATATTCCGGAATTAACGTGCCTTTATAAGAAACCATATATCCATTATCCATCGGCTTGGGGCCAGGCTGGAATTTATACGTCGCGCAGCCTGATAAGAATACGCCGAGTAATAAACAAACTACAATTTTCTTCACGATTTTACCTCTTTATTTTTAAATAAATTAACGCATCAAAGCCAAAGCTTCGGCGCGGGTTTTTTCACTTTCTTTAAATATACCGCGCACAGCGCTGGTTACAGTCATTGTGCCGGGTTTTTTTATTCCGCGCATAGACATACATAAATGCTCAGCTTCGATAACCACCATCACGCCTAACGGCTTTAACTTAGCCATCACGATTTCAGCAATCTGCGTGGTTAATCTTTCCTGCACCTGCGGACGGCGTGAAAGAATATCTACCACGCGGGCAAGTTTGCTTAACCCGGTTACGCGCCCATTTTTAGGAATATAGGCGATATTAGCTTTGCCCAAAAAAGGCAAAAGATGATGTTCACAAATACTATATAAAGGAATCCCTTTGAGCAGCACAATTTCATGATGCTTCTGCTCCAGGATAACCTCCAGTTCTTTTTGCGGATTCTGGCTGATGCCGGAAAATATCTCCTCGCACATTTCGGCTACACGGCGGGGAGTTTCCAAAAGGTCCTGCCTTTTAGGATCCTCGCCAATCGCTTCTAAAATTTGGCGCACTGCTTTTTCTATCTTTAGTTTATTCATTGACGTTCATTATCTTATAAAAACGCTGTTTCTGCAATATGTTTTTAAGAATGCTTTTCTTAATGGAAGCAATGCTTTTGGCTTTATTTACCGATACAGAATTCGCTGAATATTTTATCCAGCAGGTCTTCGGAAAAACTTTTCCCCAGGATCTGGTCTAACAGCGCAACCGCTTCTTTTAAACTTTGCGAGACAAATTCTTCGGACAATCCATTCTGCAAAGACGCTTGCGCCTCTGAAACAAGCGCCCGCGCCTGGTGCAAAGCGTTAATATGCCTGAGGTTGCTCACCAGGACATGCTCTTTAGCCGGTTGGTTGCCGATAAAAGCAGCTGCCACGATCGCCTCTTTAAGCTGGCTGATATTTTTTGAGTGTTTCGCGGAAATTTCTAATGGCGGCCCGAAAATTTTAGCGATTTTTGTTTTTTCAATATTAAGCTTCAAATCCATTTTATTGATCACCGCGATAGCTCTCTTCCCTTTTACCTGTTTGATCAATCTCTCGTCTTCAAAAGATAATTTTTGATGGCCGTCAAAAATAATCAGCACGAGATCAGCCTCGAGAATATGCTTATTTGAGCGGCGCACCGCAAGCTTCTCGACAATGTCGCGCGGTTTTAAAATCCCCGCGGTATCAATCAACCTCACAGGGACACCGAGGAAATCGATCGTTTCTTCAATCGCGTCGCGCGTAGTGCCGGCTAGCGGGGTAACGATAGAACGCTTATTTTTCAGCAAGGCGTTTAAAAGAGAAGATTTTCCCACATTCGGGCAGCCGCAGATCACCACAGCCATACCTTCGCGCAGTATCCTGCCAGAAGAAGATTCTTTGAGTAATTTATCCAAAACGGTAATGATCCGTTTTAATCCTTTCCCTTGCTGATGCAGTTTGGCTGGCCTAATATTT
>JALOBQ010000054.1 GCA_023228185.1 Candidatus Omnitrophota bacterium | reverse complement strand
AAGCGCACGATTATGGGCAGGGAAGTGGTAGTGGCGATAACTGATGGCAAATTGCATTTTGGGCCGTGGGAGCAGATATTTTATGGCGAATTCGATGGAAGGCGCAAGAAGAGAGTATTAATTAAAATAATCGGAGATTAACGGGTCCTGTCTTGGGTATTTTCTAGCGCTGACGCGCGTCGAAAACACCCAAGCCACCCGTTAATACTCATTTTTAATTAACACCAGGTGTAAATATAAAAATTAAAGATACAGAAATAAAATAAGATTATTGAGATTAATTTTGCTGCTGAGGCTTGGTTAAAGCAGCATCTCAAAATTCGAGCGGGCACGGTTGCCCCGCTATTGCGAAGTATGGCAGAGCGAGAATTTTGCCGAAGCGAAGATTTTCACGCTGGGAAAATCGAGCGGTGCTGCGTAAACAAGCCTCGAGCAGCAAAATATAGCCAGGAGTGATTATGAGAATTAAAAACACTGAAATTAAAGTAGTAATAGGAGATATTACGGAAGTAAGGGCGGATGCGATTGTGAATGCCGCCAATAATAAGCTTTTGATGGGCGGCGGGGTTGCCGGAGTAATCAAGAAAAAAGGCGGCAGGGTTATTGAAGAAGAGGCATTGAAAAAAAGCCCGATTGAAATTGGTGCGGCAATCGCTACTTCTGCTGGGGAACTTGCGGCAAAATACGTGATTCACGCGGCGACAATGGGAATGGACTTTAAGACTGATGAAGTAAAAATCCGTGATGCCGCGAAGAATGCGTTGATCTTAGCTGAAGAATTAAAAATCAATTCTATTGTTTTTCCGGCTTTAGGCTGCGGCACAGGAGGTTTTCCGCTTTTAGCATCCGCTAAGATTATGTCGCAGGAGGTATTAAAACACCTCAGGGAAGAAGACACTTCTTTAAGCGAAATTATTTTTTGTCTGTATGATCAGGAAAGTTTCGCGATTTTTAAAAAAGGCGTTTTAGGGTATTTAGAATATGTGACTACCAAATTATCCGGCGGGCCTTATGTTACCGTGGATGCGATTATCGAATTATCTGAAGGAATTGTTATTATCCAACGTAGTAATCCGCCTTTTGGCTGGGCGCTGCCCGGAGGATTTGTTGATTATGGCGAAAGCCTGGAGGATGCCGTAAAAAGAGAGGCGAAAGAGGAGACTAATTTGGATTTGAGCGAAATAAAACAACTGCATACTTATTCCGATCCTAAACGCGACCCCAGGTTCCATACTATCGGAACAGTGTTTATTGCTAAAGCCAAAGGCAAACCCGTTGCAGGCGATGACGCGAAAGCCTTGCGCATAGTTAAACCCGCGGATTTAGAGAAGATCACTTTTGCTTTTGACCACAAAAAAATTCTGGAAGATTATTTTAAATCAAAGTAAAAACCCGCCTGATAGCAGAAGGAAACGCTTTCTTTTATACCCCGTTTTAGCATTGTTTTCGCTTACCTATATAGCATACTTGTATTAAGTTAATACCGGTAGGTAAGCGATGAATAAAAAAACCCTAAAAATTATTTCTATTTTTCTGTGTGGTTTGCTTATTTTCCAGCAAACGGGCTTTGCCCAGATTGCTTCTGTCGAATTGAATATTGCCGGCCACTTTGCGTCTTTACAAAAGACCCTTACCCCGGATAAATTCCGCCCCTTACATTTAAGATCCATATCCTACAATGGATTAAATAATAATTTCAAGTTGCTTTTAGATAAAGGCGATACCAAAAACCCTAAAGCTCAGGATGTTGAATCAACTACTAAAAATCTGCTTAATTATTTCTTCGTAGGCATCTCTTTACCCAATGATACCTTTTGGGTAAACCTGCGTCCTGACTCTCCGAATAATATTATCGATCCGCTCTTAGCCCAAACTGAGGTAGGCAAGATTCTTTTGGAAGCAGACCTTCAGCTTAAAAAAGATACCGCTAATGCCACTGACCCTAAGACTCTTGAAGGCAAGGAATATTGGAATAAGCTCTATCAAAAAGCCGGCCAGATCTATGGTAACCAGAATGTCACCATCCCTACGCTAACCCGGCCCTGGATTGTTCCGGATGAGATCATTATCCGTGAATCAGCGGATTCAGCCTATGTCCATAAGGCAACGTTAAAAGTAATGCTGGAACAAGATTACCTTAAAAATGATGCTGCCTATTCCTTTAACGACCCAAGGCAAAAAGAACTCAATGAATACTCCAGCCAGCTAATCAGAGAAAAGATACTTCCTCGGCTGATCAAGGATATCAACAACGCCAAGCGTTATGCTCCTTTAAGGCAGGTTTATTATTCGCTTATCCTTGCTCAGTGGTTTAAAGCTAAGCATCGGGGACTGTCCCCACAGGGAACTGTCACTGGATTCATATCCTCAATTAATTCAAAAGACCTTACCAACCTTCAATCCCAAACCGCTTATTCCGTAAATACCTATTTTACCGCCTACAAAGAAAACTTTACTCAAGGTGAATACAATATCAAAGAGCCTGTATCTACGCCCTATGGCCAGGTAATTAGGAGCTATTTTTCAGGAGGTATTACGAATATTGCTCCGGTCATCCCCAGTTTAGGCCAGCCAACTCTTATTGATTCTCGGGGAACAAAAATTACCGTAGTGCCGGATAATAAATTGATAAATCCCAATAAGGATAATATTCCAATGGAGATTAGGTTAGTAACTCCAGGGAAAGGCCAAAGTTCAAGCAGTCATCTTAGAAGTGGGATTAAGCGTTGGCTTACTATTGGTGGCTTGACGGCTCTTATGACAATAACATTACAGTCTGATAATACATTTGTTCAAAATAATAATGGGCTAAAGGATACTTTAGAAATTTCTGCTTCTAATAGCAAAGCCGTTGTTGATGAAGCATTAAGAACATTAGATTTTAGAAAACTTATTAAATTAGCTACTCAAGGTAATTCTGAGGCAATATCTGCTTTAGAAACTCTTGCTTGGGACAATACCACTGCCCAGGAAGCTTTAAGAACGCTAGATCCCGCAGAATTAATCAAATTAGCTACTCAAGGTAATTCTGAGGCAATATCTGCTTTAGAAACTCTTGCTTGGGACAATATCGTTGCCCGAGAAGCCTTAAAAACACTAGACCTCACAGAATTAATCAAATTAACTACTCAAGGTAATCGTGAGGCGATAGACGTTTTAGAAACTCTTGCTTATTGGGACAATATCGCTGCCCAGGAAGTCTTAAAAACACTAGATCCCACAGAACTCATAAAATTAGCTGCTCAAGGTAATAGTGATGCGATGTATGCTTTAAGAACTCTTGTTCTTCGGGACAATACCATTGTCCAGGAAGCTTTAAGAACGCTAGATCCCGCAGAATTAATCAAATTAGCTACTCAAGGTAATTCTGAGGCAATATCTGCTTTAAAAACTCTTGTCTCTTATGGCAATACCACTACCCAGGAAGCTTTAAGAACATTAGACCTCACAGAACTCATAAAATTAGCTACTCAAGGTAATATTGACGCAATATCTGCTTTAGAAACTCTTGCTTGGGATAATATCGTTGCCCGAGAAGCCTTAAAAACACTAGACCTCACAGAATTAATCAAATTAGCTACTCAAGGTAATTCTGAGGCAATATCTGCTTTAAAAACTCTTGTCTCTTATGGCAATACCACTGCCCAGGAAGCTTTAAGAACGCTAGATCCCGCAGAATTAATCAAATTAGCTACTCAAGGTAATAGTGATGCGATGTATGCTTTAAGAACTCTTGTCTCTTATGGCAATACCACTGCCCAGGAAGCTTTAAGAACATTGGACCTCACAGAACTCATAAAATTAGCTACTCAAGGTAATAGTGATGCGATGTATGCTTTAAGAACTCTTGTCTCTTATGGCAATACCACTGCCCAGGAAGCTTTAAGAACATTAGACATCACAGAACTCATAAAATTAGCTATTCAAGGTAATATTGACGCAATAGATGCTTTAAAAACTCTTGTCTCTTATGGCAATACTACTACCCAGGAAGCTTTAAGAACATTAGACCTCACAGAACTCATAAAATTAGCTATTCAAGGTAGCCGTAACGCAATATATTCTTTAAAAACTTTTATCTTTTGGGGCAATACTTCTGTTATTCCGGGATTGTTTCATTCGGCTAATCAGAATCGTGCTGGCCCAAAAGATGTTTTAGGGCAGATTTCTAATGATATAACTTTATTGCTACGTACGGAACATCTAGATGGAGGAGTTTCCGGTCAGGCTTTGGAGGATCTGGTACAAGAGAAGACTTTAGATAATAATCAACTTTTATATTGTGTTTTTGTTTCTTCTGAAAATTTTGGCGACTTAGCTAAAATTATATTTAAACGTTTAAACGGCCAGGCGAAAGAAAAGGGTATTGATCTGTTAACTTATCTAAAGCAAATAGACTCCCAAAAATTATTTTATAAAGATTTTATATTGCAAGCCGCGAACTTTAGTTTATTGGACGATATGTTAACGACCCCGGGAGCTTTGGAAAATGCTTTAAATGAGATTTTTATGAATTTAACAAAAGAAGAAGCAGTGTCTTATAGCATGAGGCTGGCTTTGTTTGTGGAAGCAGTAGTAAATGATGAGAGTTTTTCATTACAAAAAGAATTCCAAAATGATTTAATGCGGCTTTATCAGCAAACACAAGGCTTTAATCAATATCTTGTTAGTGGGCTACTTTATTTATATCGGGACAAATTAACGTATCTTAATTCAGAAGATATTCTCAGGATCAGTGGGCAGCAGAATATTTCTTATGTTCCTGCCCAGGTGTCTTATACGGAAATTATGAAGGACAGCCGTATTGTTACGCATATCATTTTTGCCGATGAACCTGCGGTAAACGGCCATTATGAACCGACAGCTAAATTTTTCCAGGAGAAAGGATATCAGTTGTCTCCAGGCAAATTAAATGAAGCAATTCTTAAGAAAGGCATCCTGGAAGTTCACTTGTTTAAAGCTGCTGATGGAAATTATGATATCGAAAACCATATGCAAGCGGCAGATGTGATTAGTTCTCGCAGCCACTCTGGGGCAGAGGAGCAAGTTTTTGTACTTCAGGATATTTACGCCTCGAATGAATACCGAGGCATATTATTCCCCTCAGCTTGTCGTAGCGCTACCGTGCTTCCGGATATTCTAAAGCCTTATCCTAATGCTAAAGGCATCGGCATTAATTCTACGGCTTATGGTGAACAGACAAATATTGTTACCTATTACTTTTTAGAGGGTTTAGAGCAAAGGATAGAAACATTTTCCGGAATTAAAGATTTTATCCGACCTCACCTTGAGGAAGGAATAAAAAATTATACCTTTCCGGGTGAGCCAGCTCCAGCGCTTTATGAGCTGATGAGGAAATATGATCAATCAGGCGGATCATCTAGCCCAGTGTCTCAGGAAACGTCTTCAAAGGGTACGTCTACAGAATTAATTGATGGAATGATAAATAAATCAGTCCAAAGCTCAAGCAGCCCTCTTAAGCCCGGCGGTATTGATTTTCGTTTCATGCCGATTGTTACTCAGTCTATGGATAGCTTAAGGGCAAGTATCAGAAGCTTACCAAGGAACAGTTTGCAGGATGTTAATCTTATTAAAGAATGGTCTGATATTGAGCGGTTGGTAAGTTCCGGGATCGTTCCATCGACAGAGCGTTTAAAAGAATATTTTATTGCCAGTTATTATAAGGATAATTTGGATAGCGATATGGAAAAGATAGTTTCCTGCATTTCGGATATTTTAAGGCAAGAAGAAGAGAGCTGTTGTTTGACTGACCCGATACTTAAGGATATGTTGGTAGTTCTAGGGTCGGCAAGAAGTGGGGAGGAATTAAAATTAGCTTTGGCAAATTAAAGAGGGGCGCCTGCCTTTTAACCTACCGGTATAAAGGTTGACCTAAAATTGCGCTCCTTTTTAATTTGTTTATCCTTCGCGTAGTTGTTTCTCGGCGTTAACGATGTCGCGGTTAATTACGCGGATGGTTTCTTTGATCTTGTCTTTTAAAACGTAGCTTGAGATCGGCGCCTGCGATACTTCTCTTAAAATCTGCACGCTCATTCTGAAATAGCGGATCATTTCTCCTTCATCGCAATCAGCTAATTGCCGGGTGCGGTCAAAATTTGTTCCGCGCAACCAGGCTTCCATCGCAGAGCATAAATGAAAATAAGGTAGTTTACTGAAAGGGTAAATTTTGTAGCGGCGTTCTTTATCTTTGATGCGGTCGTAAGTCTCTTCACATACTCTTTTAATATGGCGGCTGGACTTGGAAATTCCCGAAGGCATACGCTGGTTTTTCCGCGGGTCAAAAACAACTGCCGCCGCGATTACCCCTAAACCAAATTCATCAAGCTGTTCCAGGACATTTTGTTCATATAACTCGGCGAGGATAAGTTCGTTACCGTAAACTGTTTTAGCGAATTTACCTTTTTCCGTAAGTTGGCCTTCGTAGATAT
>JALOBQ010000053.1 GCA_023228185.1 Candidatus Omnitrophota bacterium | reverse complement strand
CGTGGTTTTGCCTGCTCCATCCGGGCCGACCAACCCGAATATCTCGCCTTCTTCGATCTCCAGGTTAAGGCCGTTGACCGCGATATTATCACCGAATTTTCTGGTAAGTGCGCAGGCCTTTATGGCAATCATATTATTTTATAATGTAAGCGTCCGCGGGCATGCCGGGCTTAAGCTCAAGGCTGGAATTATCGACTCTTACTTTTATCCGATAAACTAATTTAACCCGTTCTTCGGTGGTTTGTATGGTCTTGGGCGTAAACTCCGCTTGGCTGGAAACAAAAGATACCCAACCTTTATATCTTTTGCCCGGATAAGTATCGGTGATTACATAAGCTTCCTGATTAAGTTTTACTTTGCCTAAATCGGCTTCATTAATATAGGCAGTAACCCAAATGTTGTTCAGGTCGATCACAGTAAACACAGGAGCGCCAATCTGGACAACTTCGCCGGGTAAAGCGCTTTTAACCAAAACATAACCGTTAAGCGGCGAGGCAAGCTCGGTAAAACCTAATCTTGTATTGGCTAATATCAATGAGGCTTTCAAAGCGTCAATATTCGCTTTATCAGCGTCGGCAAGTGTTTTGGCGGCATCTCTTTGCTGCATCGGGATTGCCCCGGCTTTAAAAAGGTTCTCCGCGCGTTCATAATCAAGTTTATCTAATACATACTGATGCTCCTGGGCTTTTAATAGGCCTTCAGCATTGTCGCGCGTTTGAGTTAATTCATCCGTATTAAGCCGCGCTACTATTTCACCGGTTTTAACAACCTGGCCTTCATCAGTAAGCAACTCCGTGATCTGGCCCTGCACGCGAAAAGACAGCCGCACATCATCGCCTTCGATATTTCCGCTTACCTTAATCAGGTTATGATTATGATTACGCATTTTCCAGAAGTAACCCGCGGCAAAAGCGCAAGCGACGACAATAACCACTAAAACTAATGGCGTAATTTTTTTCTTCATTAATTCCTCCATAGTTACATTTACTTAATTCTGCGTGGAAATAGATTTTAAAAAACTTCTTCCCAGAGTCCTTTCTAATTCCGCCTGGGCCATAAGATAATCATAAATACCTTGCGAAAGGTTTGTTTCAATCTGGCCTAATGATACCTGGGCGTCTAATACATCAAGATTTTTGGCCTCTCCGTTATCATAACTAACGATAGATATCTGCAATGCTTCTTTGGCCTGAAGAACATTATCTTTTTGAGAATTAATGATCGCCAACGCCTGATTTAGGTCAAGGCAGGCCTGGCGGACATCGACGGCAATCTGATCAACTAAATTTTCTTTAGTTAAAACCGCCTGGCTGTAGCGAGCCTTGGCTGCGTCGACTTTAGCTTTTGTGGAGAATCCATCAAATATCGGAAGCGAAAAATTCAAACCGAAATTCCAATTGTTGTGCTGCTTATTAATCATATCGCCCCAATTATTGGAACGATAATCATAGCCTGCGCTTGCGTTAACCTGGGGCCGCCATCCGGCTTTTGCCATCTGTATTGACCATTTACTGATATCAATACCCAATGTCCTTAAACTCATCTCCGGTTTATTAAGATAAGCTTCTTTCAGAAAATCATCTTCTCTGATTTCAATTAACGAATATGCAAGCCGCTTATCCGCGATTTCCAAAGGTTGTTGCTGCTTGAAACTGAGTAGTTTTTTCAAATCCGCTTTGATTAGATCCACGGCATTTTTTGCTTTTACAAGTTCCGGCATAGTCAAAGAAACCTGCACGCTGGACTGCAAAAGGTCAAACTTTGAGGACAAGCCTTGAGCATACCTGTTTTCCACATCCTGATAATGGTTCTTGGCATTATCCGTAAGCTCTTGAGCGATCCTTTCTGTTTCATAAGCAAGCAATAACCCATAATAAAGCCGTTTTGCCTCAAACTCGATATCCAGTTTTTTAGCGCGCAAAGTTTGCTCGGCTGATTTTAAATTCAATTGCGCCTGATTAAAATTAGCGGTATTAAAACCGCCATTATAGATTATTTGATTTAAACTTGCGCCAAGATAATTATCGTTTTTATATCCGGTAAATACCCCGGCGTCCTTTTTACTGCTGACAACGCTGGGCGCAACCGCCCCATTGCGCGTATAGGCGGCGTTAAGGTCAAGCTGCGGAAGGAATTCGCTGCGCGCGCCAAGGATATCCGCGCGCGCCGAGAGAAGTTCCTGCTCTTGAATCTGGATATTTTTATTATTTTTAAAAGCTATAGAAATTGTTTCTTGCAGAGAAAGTGGATTGTCCTCAGCGTAAAGATTGCCTGAACCGGAAAAAATCAAGATCAGACAGATACAAACTGTTTTGGCAACAATACTTTTCAATTCGTTATATATCGGGCTGCCTCTATTAACCTTGAAAAATCTTGCGTTGGCTTTATATTCGCTTAAAAGTAAGCCATCTTTATAAAGATTATTTAAGGACCGCTGGAATACGCCGGGTTTCTTGCCTAATTTTCGGCCGATCTCATGGATATAAAACTCGCCATTAGGGTTTTCAAAAAAAAGTTTAAGCAGTTTAAGTTGATTCTTATTTAATAGATTCATACTCATTAATCCATATATTCATTATGCATACAAATGTATATATTTGCATATGATAGTATTCTTTTGCATATCATAGTATTCTTATGTATACAATCATATACCTTTTGCATATATTGTCAAGAAAAAAAATTACTGAAAGGCTTTCTAATCCCACTGTCCCTCACAACTTGGACCCTGTTTCCAAGCTGAGCTGGAAACAGGGTCCAAATCAAGAAGGAAACAGGGTCCAGTTTTATTCCAGCATCGCGTGATATTCCTGCAGCGACTTAGGTTGACTTTTTTTAGTTTTTACAGAATCAATCCCGGCAACAGTTGCCCGGGCAGCAGCCATTGTAGTTACATAAGGCACTTTATATTGAATGGCAAGCATACGAATATAACTGTCATCATAAACACTCATCCTGCCTACAGGCGTATTAATGATCAGATTAATTTCCTTACTTTTGATCGCGTCAGCGATATTCGGCCTGCCTTCATGTAATTTCTTGATCAAAGTAGCTGCTACGCCGTTTTCTTTCAAAAAACGTTGAGTATTATCTGTGGCAACTATAGAAAAACCCAGCTTCGCTAATTTATCCGCCAAAGGCAACAATTCTTTTTTATCTTTGTCTGTTACGGTTACTAAAACCACACCTTCTAATGGAAGCCTACCTCCGGCTGATTCTTCAGCTTTAAAAAATGCCAGTCCAAAATCCTGGTCAATGCCCATCACCTCTCCTGTAGCGCGCATCTCCGGGCCAAGCAGAGGGTCAACTTCAGGAAACATATTAAAGGGAAAAACCGCCTCTTTTACCGTAACATAAGGAAGCTTGCGGCTTTTAAGTTCCGGGAAATCGCTTATTTTCTTACCTAACATTAAGAGCGTGGCAATGCGCGCCAATGAAATACCTGTAGTTTTAGCCACCAAGGGCACCGTGCGTGAAGCGCGCGGATTTGCTTCCAGAATATAAACCTTATCTTCGCAAATAGCAAATTGGATATTAATCATTCCCACAACTTTTAATTCTTTGGCGATACTCTTTGTCCACTGGCTGATCGTTTCCAAATGTTCCGGCTTTAAAGTGCGCGGCGGAATAGTGCAGGCAGAATCGCCGGAATGGATCCCGGCATGCTCGATATGTTCCATAACCGCGGCTACATAAACATCTTCTCCGTCAGAAAGCGCGTCTAACTCGCACTCAACAGCATTATCCAGAAAACGGTCGATCAGCATAGGATATTCCGGGCTGACTTTTATGGCTTCTTTTGCGTATTTCGTAAGCATCTTCTCGTCATAAATAACTTCCATACCCCTGCCGCCTAAAACAAATGACGGCCTGACCATCACAGGATAACCGATAACGCTGGCTGCTTTAATCGCTTCTTCGAGAGAAACCGCAGTCTTGCCCTCTGTCTGACGAATGCCTAATTGGATCATCTTCTGGCGGAAAAGTTCGCGGTCCTCGGCAAAAGCAATACTGCGCACGCTTGTGCCAAGTATTTTTACTCCGTTTGCTTCTAACTCCGCGGCAATATTCAACGGAGTCTGGCCGCCAAACTGCACAATAGCGCCATAAGGCTTTTCTTTTTCCCAAATAGCTAAAACATCTTCAACAGTCAACGGCTCAAAATATAATTTATCAGAAGTATCGTAATCCGTGGACACGGTTTCCGGGTTGCAGTTGATCATTATTGTTTCAATACCCTCGTCGCGTAAAGCAAATGCCGCGTGCACGCAGGTATAATCAAATTCAATACCCTGGCCGATACGATTCGGCCCGCCGCCTAAAATAAGCACCTTCTTTTTATTTGATACCGGCACGAGATCCTTGCCTGGGGCATAAGTCGAATAATAATACGCCGCGTCCTTTACTCCGCTTACCGGCACAGGTTCAAAACGGGCGTTACCTACGACTTTTTTCCTGCGCAAGCGAAAATCCTGCTCTTTGATTTTCAACAGTTTGGCCAGGTATTTATCGCTAAATCCCCATTCCTTGGCAGTACGCAATTGCGCGTCTGTTAAACCTTTCCAACCAAGTTTTAATATTTCTTCCTCAAACTTGACCAACTCCTGCATTTGCGTGAGAAAATACTCGCCGATAAATGTCACTTTATGCAACTCTTCTACGCTGATACCTTTACGCAACGCCTCATAAATCAGGAATACTCTTTCGCTGGATGGCGCGGCTAACCTGGATTTTAATTCATCCAATGCCAAACTATTAAAATCTTTGGCAAACCCCAAGCCATACCTGCCTGTTTCAAGGGAACGGATAGATTTCTGAAACGCTTCCTTGAAATTTTTAGCGATACTCATTACTTCACCGACTGCCTTCATCTGCGTGCCTAAAACATCTTTTGCCTGGCTGAATTTTTCAAAAGCCCAACGGGCAAATTTAATCACCAGATAATCGCCGGATGGCTGATATTGGTCAAGCGTGCTTTTTCTCCAATAAGGAATTTCTTCAAGATTTAAGCCCGCGGCTAATTTTGTGGAAATACGCGCGATAGGAAATCCGGTAGCTTTGGAAGCAAGCGCTGATGAACGCGATGTGCGCGGGTTGATCTCAATAACCACTAACCGGTCATCTTTAGGATTATGCGCAAATTGAACATTTGTCCCGCCGACTACCCCGATTGCTTCTACAATTTTGTAAGAATAATCCTGCATTTTTTCCTGCAGTTTTTTAGGCACAGTAACCATTGGCGCGACACAAAAACTATCGCCGGTATGCACGCCCATCGCGTCGATATTCTCGATAAAACAAACGGTAATCATTTTGTTCTTCTCGTCGCGCACTACCTCTAACTCAAGTTCCTCCCAACCGACCACTGCTTCTTCAAGTAAAATCTGATGGATCAGGCTGGCATTGATCCCACGGCGGGATAATGTAGCAAGATCTTCGCTGTTATAAGCTATGCCGCCGCCGGTGCCGCCCATTGTATATGCCGGGCGCACGACTACCGGATAACCCATCTGGCTGGCTACTTTTAGCGCGTCTTCTTCGCTAAGGCATATCGTAGAAACAGGCACGGGTATGCCAAGTTTTTTCATCTCCGCTTTGAATGACTCGCGATCCTCTCCGCGTTCAATGGCATCGGCCTGCACCCCGATAATCTTAACGTTATATTTTTCCAGAACACCTGCTTTATGCAAAGCCGAAGATAAATTTAAACCCGTCTGGCCGCCTAAATTCGGCAGCAACGCGTCCGGCTTTTCCTTGGCAATAATGCTAGTTAGGCTTTCCACTGTTAACGGCTCGATATAAGTATGGTCAGCCATTTGCGGGTCAGTCATAATCGTCGCCGGATTAGAATTCACTAGGATGATCTCATAACCTTCTTCACGTAACGCTTTGCAGGCTTGCGTGCCGGAGTAATCAAACTCACAGGCCTGGCCGATAATAATTGGCCCGGAACCGATAATCAGAATTTTTTTGATATCATTGCGCCTTGGCATATTAGTTCCTCCTTGAGATCTGCTTAAATTTTAGGCAATTTTTATTTAAAAAAATAGGCAACTCTAATTATTTTAGAGTTGCCTGAAAGATACGTATTTACAAACCGTCTTTAACATTGGTAATTATTGAATACTTTTATTCTATAGTTAAACTTTAATTATTACAGCTTAAGTGATTTCGGCAATTATAACAGCAATACTAAAATATATCAAGAATATTCTCTCCCTTAGTAGACAGTCTACGTAACTTATTGCTACGCTAAGAATTACAAAAGAAATACGGGTAGCTTGAACCCAAGTATTTCTTTTGTAAATGCAACTGGCACAAAGATTTACGTAGACTGTCTACGTTCGAGGAGGGTTTTTGAAAAATGGCAGGTATGGTTAACAGGATACTCCCCGGTAAAACAAGCGGTGCAAAAATTTTCTTTTGCCAAAGGCATAGCTTTCAACATACCTTCGAGGCTTAAATATTCCAAACTATCAGCGCCGATAAAATCACGCACCCAATCAAGATTATGTTTC
>JALOBQ010000052.1 GCA_023228185.1 Candidatus Omnitrophota bacterium | reverse complement strand
CCGGTGAAGGCGTTTCTTTTTGACAGTTTTAACGAGAATTTGCCCGGAGGAACGGGAAAGAAGTTTGATTGGAAAATACTTTTATCAGCCGGCAGGAAAAATAAGCCGATTTTTTTATCCGGCGGGCTTACGCCGAAAAATGTCGCTAAAGCAATAAAGGTTGTCAAACCGGATTGGGTGGATGCTTCCAGCTGCCTGGAATCCAGCCCGGGTAAGAAGGACCATCGTAAAATAGAACAATTTGTTAAGGCAGCTAAAACCGCGGGATGAATTTATAAAAAATGAAAAAATGCCCGTTTTGCGCGGAACTTATTCAGGATCAGGCGCTGAAGTGCCGCTATTGCGGTGAGTTCTTAAAGAAAAAACGTAAATGGATGAATTGCGTTTTCGGCTGCCTGATCGCCGCAATCGCTTTATTTTTATTTGTGAATATCCTTTTCTATTTATCGTTTCTTATGTTAAAATTCTTTTTGTATAAACTCTCCCAGACAGGCGTAACAGCCGCGCAATCCTGGGTGCCGTTTTCCTGGGAGAACCTGCGTTTGATGTTGATGAATTTAAGCAGTGCAGGGAGAAAGTTTTAAAAAGCAAGAAAGTAAAAACTTGGAGTTAATTTAAAATGAGCAAAATAATTAAACAAACCGGTAGGTTCGGCCCTTTCGGGGGAAAATTCGTCCCGGAAACATTGATCTACGCGTTAGAAGAACTGGATAAAGAATACCGTAAAGCTAAAAGGGACGTAAAATTCCGCAAACAGTTAGCGGTTTATTTTAGAGAATACGCCGGCCGGCCCACGGGATTATATCTGGCAAAGCGTTTAAGCAAAGAATTAGGCATCGCGAAGATTTATCTTAAAAGAGAAGATCTGCTGCATACAGGCGCGCATAAAATTAATAATGCTTTAGGCCAGGTATTGTTGGCTTTGCGTATGCATAAGCGCAGGCTGATCGCTGAAACCGGAGCCGGCCAACACGGAGTAGCCACGGCTACTGTCGCCGCATTATTCGGTTTAAAATGTGATATTTATATGGGTGAGGAAGATATTATCCGCCAAAGTCCGAATGTTTTGCGTATGAAATTGCTTGGCGCCCGGGTGATACCGGTAACCAGCGGCACAAAAACTTTAAAAGACGCGATGACAGAGGCTCTGCGTGATTGGGTGACCAATGTGCGTGATACGCATTATGTTATCGGCACGGTTGCCGGGCCGTATCCTTATCCTGATTTGGTGCGCGATTTTCAGTCGATTATCGGCAAGGAAGCCAGACAGCAGATATTAGCTAAAGAAAAAAGGCTGCCGGATTATCTGGTTGCCTGCGTTGGCGGCGGCAGTAACGCTTTGGGATTATTTGCCCCATTTTTTAATGATCATGCCGTTAAAATGATTGGCGTGGAAGCCGCAGGCCAAGGTTTAAAAACAGGCAAGCATTCCGCCAGTTTGTCAGCCGGGTCAATGGGTGTTTTACATGGTTCGATGTCGCTTGTTTTAGAAGATAAATTCGGCCAGATCAAGAACGCTTATTCTATTGCCGCCGGCCTTGATTATCCGGGAGTGGGGCCTGAGCATGCTTATTACCGGCAAATCAAACGCGCGCAGTATGTTTCTGTCAATGATCGCCAAGCGCTAGAAGGGTTTTCCCTGCTTTCTAAAACCGAAGGTATAATTCCAGCTCTTGAATCAAGCCACGCGATCGCTTATTTAAAATCTGGTAGGAAAATAATCGGTAAGAATTCCCTGGTTATACTTTGCCTTTCCGGCAGAGGGGATAAGGATTTGGATATTATCGCCAAAGAGTTAAAAATATGAACAGAATAGACGTTAAATTCCGTAATTTAAGAAAAGAAGGTAAAAGAGCTTTTATCGCTTATATTACCTGTGGTTATCCGAGTTTATCTATAACAGAGAAACTTATTCCTAAAATTGAAGCTCAAGGGGTGGATATTTTAGAGTTAGGCGTGCCATTTTCCGATCCGTTAGCCGACGGCTTGGTGATTCAGGAAGCTTCAGCTTGGGCATTAAAGAAAAAAACTTACCTTGTGGATATACTAAAAATGGTCAAAAGAGTAAGAAGTAAGGTTTCTCTGCCGATTGTGCTAATGACTTATTATAATCCGATTTTTTGTTTTGGCGAAAAACAATTCGTCGATCGCGCGGTTGTGAGCGGCGTAGACGGGATGATTATTCCGGATCTTCCACCGGAAGAAGCAAAATCTTTTTTGCGTTACGCCAAAACCCGCGGCCTGGCGAATATCTGTTTTCTGGCGCCGACTAGTTCGGATAAACGCGTAAAATTTATCAGCAGAGTGTCACAGGGGTTTATTTATTATGTTTGCCTGACCGGCGTAACCGGAGCGCGTAGCCGCTTGCCGAAGGATTTATTAGCAAATATCAGGCGCATCAGAAAATACACCGCTAAACCGGTTTGCGTTGGTTTTGGCATTTCGACTGCCGGACAGGTGCGTTCAGTGAAAAATGTTTCTGACGGAGCGATTGTCGGCAGCGCGATCATTAAAAAAATCAAAGAAAATATCAAGCGTAAAGCCCTGGTTAAGAACGTGGGCAATTTTATAGGTAAAATAAATGTATAAGATCAGTAAGCTGGACAACGGTCTAAGAGTGGTAACGAATAATATTGCCGGCGTGAATTCACTTTCTTTGGGAATCTGGATAAATATGGGCGGCCGTTACGAGAACTCTTTGAATAAGGGCATCTCGCATTTTTTGGAACATTTGCTTTTTAAGGGTTCAGCTAAATATTCCTGCCGCCTGATCAAGGAATCTATCGAAGGTATCGGAGGCGCATTAAACGGTTTTACTTCCGAGGAATTTACCTGTTATTTAGTAAAAATCCCTCAACGCTATTGGAGTTTAGCTTTAGGTATACTCTCTGATATGGTGCTTAACCCGAGTTTAAAAAGCGGCGATATCGAGAAAGAAAGGTCCGTAATATTAGAAGAGTTGAAGATGTACAGGGATTTACCGCAAAGCTATGTTTATGAACTGCTTGATGAATTGCTCTGGCCGGGTCAGCCGCTGGGTGCGCCGATCATCGGAACAGAAGAATCTCTAAAAGGTATCGGCAGGAAAGAACTTGCCGCTTTTCAAAGTTCCCATTATACACCGGCAAATATCGTGATCAGCGCTGTGGGAAAGATGGACCAGGGCTTATTGAATAAAGAAATTCGCGCTATTTTTTCTCAAAAAGCGTGCGCGCAAAAGAATACCTTTCTTCCGGTTGAAAGTATTTCTCAGAGTAAGAATAAATTAAAGATTTTTGATAAAGACACGGAGCAGACGCATATGGCAATGGGGTTTTCCAGCCTTAAGCGCGATCATTATTTAAAACACGCTCAAACGTTATTACATATTATTTTAGGCGCGAATATGTCCAGTAGGCTTTTTAATGAAGTACGCGAGAAGCGCGCTTTAGCTTATGAGATTGCTACAGCCGTAAAAAAGTTTTTTGATACGGGCGCGTTTCTTGTGCACGCCGGCATTGATAACCGTAAAGCTGAAGACTGCCTGGAGCTGGTTTTAAAAGAGTTAGCTAAGGTTAAAAAGAATGGCGTGACAAAAGATGAGTTCCGCAGGGCAAAAGAGTTTTATTTAGGCCAGCTTTCATTGAGTTTAGAGGATACGATGGAACATATGCTGATGCTTGGCGAAAGCATGTCAAGCACAGGCAAATTACACTCATTGGCTGATATTATTAAGGAAGTTAACCGGGTAACTTTAGCTGATCTTAAAGATGTAGCACGGATTATTTTCCGCGACGGCGCTATCAATTTGGCGCTGATCGGGCCGCTGAAAACCAGAGAAAAAGGCATACTTCGCCGCCTTTCCATCGCATGAAAGTATTACTAATGTTTATTTCTTCGGGTGCCTTATTGTTAGTTATCTTATTGGCAGTGCTTTCTTTCTTTTTTTCCATTTCAGAAACTTCTATTATCGGTTTAAGTAAAATCCGCCTGCGCCATATGCTTAAACAGGGGGTAAAACGGGCGCCAATTATTCAACGTCTGATCACTAAATTAGATAAGGTGATCGCCGCGATACTTATCGGTAATAATATTGTGAATATTGCGATGTCTGCCATTGTTACCGGTATTGTTGTGCAGATCTATGGTTACCAGTGGGGTGTTTTTATTTCCACATTTATTACCACTTTTATCTTATTGGTTTTTTGCGAGATTACCCCGAAGATTTTAGCCGCAAAGCACGCTGAGAGAGTGGCTTTGGCTGTAGCTCCTTTGATGGAGCTTACTATTAAAATACTGCATCCCTTAATCGTGTTTTTTATCTGGATCAGTAATACTTTGCTTAAAATGTTCGGTGTTGGCCCGGGTAAGCGTTCTCCTTTAATTACCGAAGAGGAGTTGCGCACGATGATTGAGATGGGCAAAGAGGAAGGGGTTTTAAGCGAAGAAGAACGCTCAATGCTGCACAGAATTTTTGAATTCGGCGATACCAAGCTTAGCGATGTGATGGTGCATAAAGAAGATATTATTGCCGTGGATATTAATACCAGTTCTGATGAACTGTTAAATATTTTCGTGGAAGAAGGGCATGCCCGCTTGCCTGTTTATAAACAAGGCGTGGAAAATATCGTGGGTATCATTTACGCGCGCGACCTTTTATATATATTAAGGGAGAAAGGGTTGTTTCTCTTGCAGGATCTGCTTAATGACGCCGCTTATGTTTCCGGCTCTATGCGGGTAAATGAATTGCTCAGGAAATTTCAGGCTGAACATATACAGATAGCCATTGTCGTGGATAAAGATAAAAAGACTACTGGTTTGGTTACTTTAGAGGATTTATTGGAAGAAATCGTCGGTGAAATTGAGGAAAAAACAAGCCGGCGCAAGAAGAAAACTTAAAAAAGCAAACGTGTTTTCTATTTGACAGCGCATCTAAGCTGTGTTAAGCTTGTTTTTAAGTTCGTATTCATATAGTCTAACAAGGAGGAATCAAATGGCAGAAACAGGATATTGCGTTAAATGCAAAAGCAAAAAAGAGATGAAGGACGAGCAGAAGGTTACTATGAAAAACGGCCGCGACGCGATGAAAGGTAAATGCTCAACCTGTGGCACCGGGATGTACAAGATCTTAGGCAAAAAGTAAGTTTTAAAACTACGGGAGCAAACAATAGAAACAAAAAAGTTAGCTCAGCGCATCGCTTTACTTTGTAAAGATAAGAAAGCGGTGCAGGTAACTATTCTGGATTTGCAGAAAATTGGCGGGTTCTGCAGTTATTTCGTGATTGCCAGCGTTAATTCTTTAAGGCAGGGCAATGCTTTATGCGATTCGATCCAGGATGATTTAGCCAAAGACGGGATAAAATCTCTCTTTCAGTGTCCGGCCAACGATGAATCTGGTTGGCTGGTTTTAGATTTTGTGTCGGTAATTGTGCACATTTTCTATAAACCTGTAAGAGAGTTTTATTCTTTAGAGAAGCTTTGGGCTGACGCCAAAAAGATCAGGATACCCGCGAAATTAAGCAAAAGCTTAAAATAAATCCGCTCACCGCATTGAATACATTCAGCGACGTTTAAATATTATTGGCCATAGCTTAAGATGAATACGCCGCTCTAGTATTGATCCAAAGCATTTTAGTCTGCATAACTTGAACGAAAAATGAATATCCAGCAACAGCTTGTTTTATTAGTTAAACAATCCATATCCGATGCCGGTTTTGGCGGCGAACACGGTAAGGAACTAATCCTGGAATTACCGCTTGATCCGCGTTTCGGTGATTTCACCACGAATATCGCTCTGCGTTTAAGCAAACCCCTGAAAATTCCTCCGCGGCAAGTTGCCGCAACGCTTATTGAAAAAATGTTGCTTAAGCTTGCCGTTTCTGAACTCAAAGGCGTTTTACGTGAGATTAAAGTTGAGGGAGCTGGTTTCATTAATTTTTATCTGGATAACGGGTATTTTTATAGCCAACTTTCCGATATTTTGATGCGCGGGAAAGAAGCCTTGAAAATTAACGCTGGCAATAAGCGGAAAGTTTTAATTGAATTTGTCAGCGCTAATCCTACAGGTTCGCTTTCCGTGGCGCATGCCCGCCAGGCAGCAGTAGGCGACAGCCTGGCTAATCTGCTTGCTTTTACCGGCTTTAACGTGCAGAGAGAATATTACCTTAATGATGAAGGCAACCAGATAAATATTCTGGGCGCTTCTGTTTTATGCAGGCTCAAGCAATTAAAAGGTGAGGCGCTGGATTTCCCGGAGAATTATTACCAGGGTGATTATATTTATGACCTTGCTAAAAATGCTCTTGCCAAAAATATCCCGCTGGACAAATTTGGCGAATTCGCTTCCGCGGAAATCTTAGCAGTGATCAAAAAAGAGTTGATTGATTTTGGCGTGAAATTCGACTGCTGGTATTCACAAAAAGAATTAGCCCAAAGCGGCAAGGTGGAAGAGGCTTTTGCGTTCCTGGAAAAGCAGGGTTTTCTTTATAGATCCGAAGGCGCTTTGTGGTTTAAGTCCACTGCTTTTGGCGACGATAAAGACAGGGTGGTAATTAAAAGCGATGGCAGCCAGACGTATTTGGCGCCGGATATCGCTTATCATCAGGA
>JALOBQ010000051.1 GCA_023228185.1 Candidatus Omnitrophota bacterium | reverse complement strand
CGTTTTGATTTTTCCGCGAAACTCTCGATAAAACGCTGATAAAGCGTATCCTGCACAAAAATACGCGACATCGCCGTGCACATCTGCCCTTGGTTCAAAAAAACTGAAACCAGCGCGCTGTTTACCACCAGATCCAGGTCGCTATCGGCAAATATCAAACTAGCGGATTTTCCTCCCAGTTCCATAATCGATTTTTTGATATGCGTTGAGCAATACTGCAAAATATTTTTTCCTGTTTCATTACTGCCGGTAAAAGAAACCATATCCACCCGTTTATCCGAACAAAGCAGTTGGCCGATTTTCTGGCCCGGGCCGTTAACAATATTTACCACTCCGGCAGGCAGGCCGGCGTTGTGGATGATCTTTGCTAAAACCAATACGCTTAATGGTGTCAGGCTGGAAGGTTTTAAAATCACGGTATTGCCGGCAGCCAAAGCAGAAGCTAATTTCCAGCAGGCGATTAATAAAGGATAATTCCAGGGCACGATCAAAACAACCACGCCCATCGGCTCGCGGATCAATTTACCCTTTGCCTCCCCGACATTAAGTTCCTGCGTATTTAAATAATCAATAAAATTATTCGCCACAAATTCAAAAGTTTTTGCCGCCGACGGTACATCCATAAACGTGGTTTCTTTAATCGGTTTGCCGCTGTTGAGCGTCTCCAAAGCCGCCAGCTCCCCTGCCTGTCCAAGCAGACCTTGAGCGATTTTGAAAATAAACTCTTTACGCTGGGTTAAAGTTAGCCTCGGCCAAACCCCTCGGTCAGAGGCAAGGCGTGCCGAAGCTAAAGCCAATTCTATCTCTTTATCCGAAGCAAGAGCAACTTCAGCGATCACCTTGCCTGTGGAAGGATTAAGAATATTCTGCGACTGGCTGCAATCTATAAACTGGCCGTTAATATATAAAGGATAACGCGTAATCATTTAATTTTTACCTCTTTAAATAAAGCAAATAACCGCGTAAAAGGAACATACCATTTGGAAAGCTGCCCAAGCTGGCCAACAAGTTTCATTTTTCCCTGAGTAACAGCAACAAAACAATCAAGTTTGCCTAAGAAGACTTCTTGCCAGACGCAGGAAGGCGCGGAGATCACAAAAGGCGCCTGGGCATCATCGCCTAATTCAGTGATCCGGCCCTGCTGAAAATTAAACCTGAAGGCTTGCTGGCTATCGTCAAGTTTCACCGCTAATTGAACTGTTAAATTCAACTCTTTACCCTTTTGGCTGATCAACTCATCCTGATTTACCAAATCGACAATCGCCTGGATATGTGGCCGGGAAAACATTTTATAAACTGGTTCGTTTCTTTTTAATTCAGCTTTTAAATTAACGTCAAGATCGTCGAGAAAATCTTTATCGAAAAGCCGCGCGACAGCCGCGCTTTTTACCGCTTCTTCCAAAGCTTCAGTAATGCTTAAAGCGTTTTCAAAATTATCGCCGATTGCCACTGTTCCGTGATTTTTTAAAACCACCAAATTGTTTGTCTTTAAAGCGTCAACTACTTCTTGCGGAGCGCTTACTGTGGGGGTGTCCTGGGCAACCACGGGAACCGCGCCTAAATAAAATTTAGTTTCAAATGTAACGGCTTTTAATTGTTTAGCCACGGCAAAATAACCGTTGATCAACGGCGGGTGGCAATGCAAAACGACCCGGGAGGCAAAATTTTTATAAACCAGGCTATGCAAAGGAAGTTCCGAACTGGGATTAATCTTGCCTTCGGGTTTAAGCGTGGCAAGATCCACTTTTACAATATCTTCTTCTTTGAGAGCGCCTAAACAACTGCCTGTGGCAGTAATCAAAATCTGCGCCTCGTCTAAACGGCAGCTTAAATTGCCGGAGCAAGCAACTGCCAAGCCTGCCTGATAAAGGTGTAACCCCACGTTAATTATCTTAAGCCTGAGCTCTTTTTCAGACATATCAAACCTCCAAATAGATATGTTTAGTAATTAATTTGTTCGGCGTAACATCAAAAGCCGGATAATACGCTTTCACGTTTTTAGGCGCCAGATGCAGGCCCTGATAAATTTTTAACTCATCATCCGGCCGCACTTCGATTTTTATTTCCGAGCCAGTTTTTAATTTTGAAGGCGGTGGGCATAAAACATAAAAAGGTATTTTAAAATATTTTGCCGTGACCGCGATCTGATAAGTGCCAATTTTATTGGCGATATCGCCGTTTAAAGCCAGGTGGTCAGCGCCGACGATGATTTTCGTGACTTTCCCCAAGGATAATAAATAAGCAACCATATTATCGGTAATGATTGTAACCGGAATATGTTTGCGGGCTAGTTCCCAGGCAGTCAGCCGCGAACCCTGCAGATAAGGCCGGGTTTCCGTCGCGTAAAAACTAATTTCTTTACCCTGGCTTTTAGCAATTTCCGCGACTAACGGCAATAACCCGCTGACATTGCAATGCGTGAGGATCACGTCTTGATCTTTAAGCAGGCTGGCAGTTACCTGGGCTTGTTTGATCCTTTTGTTTTTCAGCATCTCCAAAAAACCAAAAATGCACTTTTCCAGGTCGAGCCCGCTTTTCTGCCATGTTAAAACCATATTTGTTAAAACTTCAAAGGCTAAAGTCGGCCGCGTGGCATTAATTGCTTTGGCAACTTTTTTTAAATCTTTATGCTGGCGGTAACTTAACAAAAATATATACATCACCAAAAGCACTTGTCCCACGGCGCGGGTTTTCATTTCCTTGATTGCCCGGCAGGCTTGCTGATAATTAGAGGCTTTGATATAGGCAAGCTTCTGCGGCAGCAGCGTTTCATCCAAAATATAAATGCTGTTGCCTTTTAATTGTATCGGCCAGAATAGTGGAGAAAATTTCATAAAACTTATTTCCCTTCTAATTTTTTCACTAACGCCAAAGAGATCTTAATTAAATTACTTTCCGCCGCGTAATACATCGGGTTCATAAAACCCATTTCTCCGGTAATTACATTATCGCTTACCGCCAAGATCGAGGCGGCCCTGAGTTTATAAACCTGGGCGATAGTTAAAAGCGTTGAAGAAACCATATCCACAACCCTGGCGCCTTCTGCGCGCTTTGCTTCCACGATTTCGCGCGTTTCGCGCAATAAAGCATCCGTAGTCCAGGCTTTGCCGCGATGAATAGTTAACCCCATTTCTTTGGCTATTTCGACCAGCATATCCGATAATTTATTATCGCTGGTTGTTTTAAAATCTTTATCCACGTAATAAGGCGTAACACCGTCTCCGCGGATAACTTCATCAACCACGAAAAGATCGCCTATGTTAATGCTCTCATCAAGCGAGCCGCAGGTGCCGATGCGAATAATATTTGGAATGCCGGCGTTACAGATGACTTCAGTAGTGATCGATGTGTCGGTAGAAAACCTGCCGCCGTTTATGCCGGTAACCTTTACCCCTTCAAATGTGCCAGTATACATAGAATATTCCATAAAAGAAAAATTCCGCACCGGATTCTCGATCTTCCTCATTAATACTTCTAAGCGGTCCTTTGGCCCAGGCACAATCGCGTATTTACCCACATCCTGCGGCCGCAACTGCACCATTGCCGTTAAATCCTTGCCGGTCATATGAATATCTTTTTTCATCTGCATATTAGTTTCTCCTCATTTGTTGATGAATCTGCCGATTTTCTCGCTTAAAAATTAATCTCTTTAGCGTGATGCCGAGTCTTGTTCTCGCATCACTATTAATTAAAGCAAATGTTTAGCGTCTGCCTTGTCTTGTTTCACGCAGGGACGCTCGTTTGCCCCGGCGTGGCAAACTTCGCTCGGGTTTTCGGCCTCGCTCTCCGCCAAAATTCGTGGCGGAGCCGTGCCCGCTCGGCCTCAAACGCCCTGCTTAGAAACAAGCCAAGCCATCCGCTAACAATATACACACTTTTCGTTTTTTGCTAAATGCGCATTAGAAAACTTTCGGCAAATGTGCGCAAGGCTTTACGACGAACGCAGGACCCTACTTTTGCGTAAGACAGTCCGAGAGTGAGTCGTAAACCGTAGCGCACGGCGAAAGTTTTCGCACGCAAACATCCCGAGTGCAAAATATTAAAGAGCAAAGATCCTGGATAAATTACCACCCAGGATATTATCCTGATCCTGCTGGGAAATGTCCAGATCCTTGATTGCCTGGATCCCGGCGGAAACTTCACTCTTTGCCGGCCAATCGCTGCCCCAAAGAATATGCTGCGGCCCCATCAAATCAAGCGCCAGCAAAAAGTTGGCTTTCGTCGAATCGCCGCTGGTATCGACATAAATATTCTTAAAATAATCTGAAGGCAAGCCTTGCAAATCCTTAACAAAATTTATCGAACGCAGCATCTGGTAAGTCGCGTCAAAGCGCTGTTTTAAATAACAAAGCGCGCCGCCAAAATAAGCGAAAACAAATTTTACCTGAGGATTCTGCCGCAGAGTATCCGACATTAAAAGTTTACCGGCTGAAATCGTCGTATCAAAAACGTATTCGACTACCGGCGTCAACAACGGATCCTTGACCCGTTCAAAACCTATCGGGTTGACAATCTGCGGATGCACAAAAACAGGAATCTTGTTTTCCGCCGCGTATTTATATACCGGCAAAAACTTTAAATCATCCAGGTAAACCCCATTACAGCTGGAAGCAAGCGATACCGCCTTAAAACCCAGCTCTTCAACAGCCCGGGTTAATTCCTCGCGCATATCCGTAGAATTATCCTCCGGCAAAACTGCCGCGCCGATAAACCTTTTTGGATAACGCTTCAGGATTTCAGACACATTATCATTATAGATTTTCGCAACCGCGCTCCCGCTGCCTAACTTTAGGTGCGCGTCAGACGTCGGATAACTTAAAACCGCCGCGGCAATGCCGCAAGCGTCCATATTTTTCAACTGTGCCTCAATATTTCCCCAGCCCTTATGAAAAAAATGCGCGTTGGAGATTATTTCATCCGGCAGCCAATGGCTATGCGCGTCAATCAGCATCTTACTTGCTCTCCGTGCTCTTTAAGATGCGCTGGATCATTTCCGCTTCGTAAAGCGATTTAATCTCGGCTAAAGCGCGCCTGCCTAATTCACGCAGGATAATTTTCTCAATCGCCTCTAATTTTTCTTCCAGAAAAATAAATTCCGGGTTAACCTTCTTATCCTGATTTCTCAACTCCATACAGGCTTTCTCTTTTTCCTCTATATAATCCTCGAAATCATTCACGCATTTTTCTAACGCCGCTTTTTCATGCGGCATATACGTGCCCAGCAACTCATTTTTAACTTCCAGAAGGATATCTCTATCGATATCCAGCTGAGTGAATTTGCGCTCATATTTATCAAGCGCTTCTTTGGTATTTTTGTATAACCAGAGAAAATAACGTTTTTGCAGGTTCTTGAGATCCAAATTATCCATCAGGCCTCCTTATTTTTAACCAACTCATCGCTAATCAATTTTTTATTTCCCCGGATGATCCTGTTTAAAGGGAATTACCGGTTTAGTCCATGGTGTTTGCTGATTAATTACAGAGATCTCCAGAGGACAAACATTCTGCGGCACGGTTAAAGCAAAACGCACGGCGTTTTCAATTGCCTCTGTGCTCATCAAGCGCGATGTGTCAGTGCTGATCTCCTGGAGTTTACCGGTAAGGTCAGTATCTGTTACTCCCGGCATTATCGAAGTAACCTTGATGCCTTTATCGCGCAATTCCCAAAACAAGCCTTTAGAAAATGCTTTTAAACCGACCTTAAGCGAACTGTAAACAATGAAATTCCTGGGCAACGGATCGCACAATGTCGAGCCGGAAACCATATTGATAATCGCGCCATGGCCATCCTTGATCATATCATTGATCACCAAACGAATCAGCCGCACGTAACCCAAATAATTCGTATAAGCTAATTTTTCCAGATCCTCCAGCGGCTGCTCCTGAAAAGGATACTGACTGGATACTCCGGCGTTATTGATCAGAATATTTATTGAGCCGAATTTGTCTTTTGCCGCTTTCACCAGGTTCTCTAGATCCGCTAATTTCGTTACGTCGCAGGCAACCGGCAAAACTTGCACGTTATATTTCTTGGCAATCTCATTTGCTGTTTCCGTCAAAGGCCCGATGCCGCGGGCGCCGATAACTAAATTTATTCCTAAACTGGCGGCAGTGCAGGCTAAAGCTTTGCCAATGCCGCGGCTGGCTCCGGTGACAATCGCTGTTTTTCCTTTTAATTCCATAGTCATTTCAAACCTCCCTATTTTTATCCGCTAAACAACCGTAAAATAACAAAATCAATAATCCGCAGCCAAAGATCAAAAAACCTAAAGTAAAACTTCTTTGCATAATTAAACCGCCCAGGCTCACGCCAACGCCTCCGGCGATAAAACGCACTCCGCTGTTTAAACTTGCCGCTTCGTTTAAAAATTCCTTCGGCAGATCCGTAAGCATCGTCGCCAGCCCCACATGATTGAACGTCCAGCCCAGGCCCCAGATCGCCATCAGCAAAAACAATAAGATCAAAGGCAGTTTAAAAAGCAGTAAAAAAATACTTAGCCCCATCAAGCCGATACCTAAATTCACAACTCTTAACCTGCCTCTGGCGTCAGCCAGATGCCCGCCCCAGACCTCACCGAATATGCCGCTTAAGCTGGTGAAGGTGATCAGCATACTGATCATAAACTGGTTTAAATTTAATTGCGTTGAAAAATAAACCCCCAACCATTGCTGGACAGCGTGATAGATCAAGCTGAT
>JALOBQ010000050.1 GCA_023228185.1 Candidatus Omnitrophota bacterium | reverse complement strand
AGCCGTTTAATTTAAAATGATTATAGCATATCCTGCGGCTAATTTAGCATATTCTGCTTGACAGAACATTATTAATATGGCATATTATTAATGTAGTTAATAATCAATTAGGCTTAATATTAAGGAGGTTTATATGGTTGGGATCTCCCTTACTGATTTTTCCAAGCAGATCCATCAGCTCATGCCAGATGTTCTCAAGGGTTTTGTGCGTTTGCAAAGTAATGAGGTTTGCAAAGGCCAGATTACCCTGCCGCAGTTGTTTGTCCTGGAGTCTCTTGATAAAGAAGGCCCGGAAAAGATGACGGCGCTGGCTTTAGCAATGAGGGTCACTACCGCGGCAATGACTGGGATTGTCCAACGGCTTGTTTGTCAGGGGTATGCCAAGAGGGATTATGATAATAAGGATAGAAGGGTAATTATTATCGGGTTAACGTCTAAAGGCTTGAATCTTTTAAAACGTATTAACGAACAGAGAAAACAGGTAATCAATAAGGTATTCAGCCAAATGTCTGATGATGACCGTATGGATTACCTGCGTATAATGACTAAGGTAAATGAAATTGTTAAAAAGGAAGTAAACAAATAATGCGCAAGATTATTTTTTCATTAATACTTTTTATTTTTATCCTGCCTTGCGCGGGGTTTTGCGCGGATGTGCCTTTGAGCATTAAAGAAGCTCTGACCATCGGCTTAAGGGATAACCGCACGCTTTTACTTAAAGCTCAGGACGTAGAAAAAGCAAAATTAGAGATTTCCGCCTCGCAAGCCGGGCTTTTTCCGACATTGGATTTTCTTGGAGGCTGGAATTACACGCAAGGTTATTATAATAAAAATGTCACTGAAGTTACTTCGCAATTTACTTTGCGCCAGGATCTTTATACCGGCGGCAGGGTATTTAACAGTATTAAATACAACGGATATAAATTTGAGGTTACTCAAGCGCTTTTAGATAAAGCTAAACTGGAAATAATTTTAGATGTCGCCAAGGCGTATTATACTTTATTGCTTTCAGATCAATATGTTGTGTTGAACACGCAAATCCTGGAAAATAGCAAGGAACATCTTAATTATATTGAAGCCCGTTACAAAAACGGAGAACTCTCTCGCACAGAGGTTTTAAAGTCTAAAGCTTCTTTAGCGGCTGTTGAAAAAGCGTATGACTCTTCGAAAATGCAGTTGGAAAACACCCAGCTGCTTTTGAATAATCTTTTATATTTAGATAAAGATGTTAGAATAACCCCGCAGGATAAATTTGAGTTTCAGCCTAAAGATGTGGCTTTCGAGCAAGGGTTTTTAAAAGCGATGCAAACGCGGCCGGAGATCAGGCAATTGGAAGCTCAAATGAAAGCCGATAAAAGCGCGATTGAAGTTGCTAAATCCACAGGCCGTCCGGAGATTTATGCCTCTTGGGATTATTATAGCCGCTCTCGAGCAGTCCTTACGACGATTAATACTAAGAATTGGAATGATTATAGTATTATCGGGTTAACCGTTTCCTGGCCGATCTTTGACGGTTGGCTGACTAAAGCTAAAGTGGAACAGGCGATTGTCGACCTGAAGCGCAGCAAACTTACCCAGGAAAAAAATATTCAGGATATCGGCCTGGAGGTAAAGAATACATATCTTGGTTTGAAAAACGCCATTGAACAGCTTAAAGCCAGTGAAGCGGACTTGATCCTGTATAAAGAGAATTTATTTACCGCGGGGAAAAAATACACACAGGGAGAGATCAGTTTTTTAGATAATCATGATGCTCAGTTAAAATACGCGGTTTCTTCTTTTAACCAAAACCAGGCGATCTATGACTATACGATTGCTAAATTCAGTTTTGATAAGGCTACGGGAGGTTTTTATGAAATTTAAAACTATAATTTTACCTTTGATGATCGTTGTTTTTCTATGCTCCGGCTGTCAGCCCGCGGAAAAAGAAACTGCTCAGGAGATTATCCCGGTAAAAGTATCTAAGGTAGTTTTACAACAATTAGACGAAACTATTGATTATGTCGGCAATATCCAGGCTCAGGATGAGGCGGTTGTCTATCCTAAAGTTAGCGGTAAAATAATCAGGAAAATTAAAGAGGATGGCAGCCTGGTTAAAAAAGGAGAAGTAATCTGTTATATTGACCGCGATGAAACAGGACTGAAGTTTGAAGAAGCTCCTGTGGAAAGCCCCTTAAGCGGTGTAGTCGGAAGGTTCTATTCCAGTATCGGGGAAAATGTCACAACGCAAAGTTCTGTAGCGTTGGTCGTAAATATGGATAAGGTGAAGATCGAATTATCGATTACGGAAAAATATCTTCCCAGGATTGTTTTGGGCCAGGAGGCTTTAATAAAGGTAGATGCTTGGCCAAACGATGATTTTATCGGTAAAGTTACCAAGATCAGCCCGGTGCTGGATTTAACTACGCGTTCGGCTCCGATAGAGATCACTTTGGATAATCCGAATTACCGTTTACAGAGCGGAATGTTCGCTAAAGTCAGCTTGATTCTTTCACAGCGTAAAGATACTCCGGTTGTATTGAAAGAAGCGATTGTCGGTAAAGAGCCGGATACCTATGTTTATATTGTTGTGAACAATAAAGCGATTCTTAAAAAAGTTTTTCTTGGCCTGCGCCAAGGGCCTTATTATAGTGTTGCTGATGGGCTTAAGCCTGATGACGCGGTAGTAATTATAGGCCAGCAACGGCTTTATGATGGCGCGCAGGTTGTTACGGAGGAAGAAAAGTGAATTTAGCAGAATTCGGGGTAAAAAAACCGGTAACTAATTTAATGATCTTTTCCGCGATTATTATCCTGGCGGTTTTTACAATGAGCCGCCTGGGCATTGATAATTTGCCTGAAATCGAGTCTCCATCAATCAGCGTTATCGCCACTTATCCCGGGGCTAGCCCCGAAGACGTAGAGATCAAGGTCACCGAGGAATTGGAAAATCAGTTGGCTACAACGCCGGGTTTGGAAAAAATCACCTCTACGTCATCAGAAGGTTCTTCAATAATTACACTCAAATTTATTTGGGGCACGAATCTCGATGAGGCCTCTAATGATGTGCGCGACCGTATTGACCTGTCCAAACAATATCTGCCGGATATCCCCGCGGAGATGGATAACCCGTATATTTTTAAATTTAATACTTCTAATATCCCGATTATCTTTGTTGGATTTACCGCGAAACAAAGTTATCCGGAGCTCTACGATATGATCGATGAAAAAATCGGGGATAATTTACGCCAGCTTGCCGGCGTAGGCACTGTGCAGATACAAGGCGGTGGTTTAGAGAGGCAGATTAATGTCTGGGTTGACCGTTTTAAGCTTGAAGGATACGGTTTTTCACCTTTGGATATCCAGGATATCTTGGCTAAAGAGAATATCACCCAACCGGTGGGAAATTTAAAAACCGGGCTTACGGATTACCTCATTCGCCTGCCGGGAGAGTTTGCCAGCCCGGAGGAAATGAATTTAGTTATCCTGGGTAAACGTAACGGTAATCCGGTATATCTAAAAGATGTTGCTCGTATTGAAGATAGTTTTAAAGAAGTAACCAGCCTCGTGCGAGTTAATGATAATCCCGGCCTGATTATGATGGTGCAGAAACAGAGTGGTATGAACACCGTGGAAGTCGCTGAAAAAGTTAAGAAAAGGCTTGAGAGCCTGAAAAAAACTCTTCCTTCCGATGTTAAAATGACGATTATCTTTGATACGTCTAAAGATATTATTAATTCTCTTAATTCTTTAAAGTCTTCAGTTTGGTTAAGCATTGTATTAGTAGTTTTTGTGGTTTGGTTCTTTTTGCGGTCATTCGCGCCGAGCGCGATCATTGCCCTGACCATACCTTTCTCTTTGATCGTTACTTTTATTTATCTCTATTTAGGAGGCAAGACGATTAATACGATCAGCTTGTCTTCAATCGCTATTGCTTCCGGCATGGTTGTGGATAATGCGATTGTTGTTGTGGACAATGTTTACCGCCGACTCACCCGCGGCCAAAGGCCGCAGGAAGCCGCGATTTTCGGCACCAACGAAATGTTTTTATCTATTGCCGCTTCGACATTAACAACGGTGGTTGTTTTTGTGCCATTGATATTTACCAGCGGAGTAACCGGTATTATGTTCGGGGAATTAGCGATGATTGTAACGATTACTTTGCTCGCCTCACTTTTTACCGCGGGGACTTTTACGCCGATGCTTTGTTCAAAATGGCTTGTTGCAAATCCGGAATCAAAACCCAAACATAAATTTTTTGTTAAGTTTTACAATATATCAGAGAGATGGCTTCAAAACCTGGAAAATTTTTACAGTTTTAGCCTTGCTCGTTGCTTAAGGCATAAGCGTTTGGTTATCGGAGGTTTCTTGGTAATGTTCATTCTGACTTTTGGATTGAGCCGTTTTGTAGGTAGTGAATTTATTCCTGAAGAAGATTCCGGCGACCTACGTTTAAGTATTCATCTTCCTATCGGTACAAGGTTGGAAGAAACGGATAAAGTGGCTCAGCGTATTGAAGAGATATTTAAACGGGATATTCCCGAGAAGATTTATTATTATACAAGAAGCGGAGAGGTCTCTGGCGTAGGCAAATCTATGGGTAATGCTTCTGGGTCTAATATTATTTCCGCCGGCGTGAAACTGATCCCAAAAGACAAAAGAAAACGTTCAGTTAATGATGTGGCTAAAATGGTTAGGGATAAAATTACCAAAATTCCCGGAGTGCTCAAAACAGATATTTCCAGTGGTAATCCGATTAGCCGTTTAGTTACCGGCACAGGCGGTAAAACCGTGCAGTTAGAAATTATCGGCCATTCCTTTGAAGAAACTGACGCATTGGCCGCGCAAATTAAAGCTATTATGGAAAAGATTCCCGGAGCGGTAGACGCGTCAGTATCACGTGAATCTGACAGGCCGGAGTTAAAAATAGAGGTTAATAGGGAAAAAGCTGCAATGTTAGGTTTGGATATGAATACTATCGCCAGCACTTTGAAGACGCTGATGCAGGGTTCTACGGCAACTAAATACAGGGAAAAGGGCGAGACTTACGATATTTACGTTCGGCTGGAAGATAATTTACGTACTAAAATTGAGGATGTTTATAATCTTTCCGTGGTTGTGCCTTTGCCGGAAGATAATTTGACTTCTAACGTCCTGCAGGCTTTAACCGACCAGAGTGGTTCAAACAGAAAATATATCAAGTTGAGTAATTTTGCCAAGATTTATGAAACTAAAGGCCCGCAGGAGATTCAAAGGCAAAACCGTGAAAGAGTGGTTAGGGTGGAATGTAACGCTTATCGGCGTTCGTCCGGGAAAATCGTTGAAGATTTGAACCGCGAGATAAGTAAGCTCACTATTCCTCCTGATATATCAATTGATTTCGGCGGTGTCGCTGAAGAACAGGGTAAATCATTCAGGGATTTATTGGTGATGCTTATCTTAGGGATCTGTCTTGTTTATATGGTAATGGCCGCGCAATTTGAATCTTTACTGGATCCTTTTATCATTATGTTCGCGATTCCTTTTACGTTTATCGGTGTTATCTGGGGTTTTCTTTTAACCGGGACCACTTTAAGTATTATCACTTTCTTAGGCGTAGTTATGTTGATGGGTATTGTGGTGAATAATGCGATCGTCTTAGTTAGCTATATTGGTATATTGCGCGCCCGCGGGGCAAGTATGTATGAAGCAGTTACTGCTGGAGGCAAAGATAGATTACGGCCGGTTTTGATGACGACAATTACGACATTAGTCGGCCTTCTGCCGCTTGCGCTTTCCAGAGGCGAGGGTTCAGAGACCTGGCAGCCGTTGGGTATTACGATGATCGGCGGCCTGGCTGTTTCCACAGTTATCACAATGGTTTTCGTTCCGACGCTTTATGCGATTTTTCATTCTAGAAAGGAAAAGTCAAATGCATAAAATGGTAGTTATTGTTTATAACGAAGCAGTTGACGCTGAAGCAATGGAAGCCTTGTCGGCGTGCGCTGTTACAAATTATACCAAGATTGCCGCTGTTTACGGTAAAGGTGATGCCAGTGGAACGCATCTGGGCACGGATATCTGGCCGGGGCTGAATAATATACTTTATGTTGTTTGCGAAGATATTCAAGCGCAGAAAATACTTGACTACATCAGGCAGCTGCGTAAAAAGATCGGCGCTGAAGGCATTAAAGCTTTTCTCTTACCTGTTGAGGAGATTACTTAAAAAACAATGGCATCTTTTGTCGCGGCTTTTATATTTATTTTATTAGCTGAAATGGGGGATAAGACACAGCTCTTATCCATGGCTTTTGCTTCTCGTTACAGGCCCGAGAAAGTTTTACTTGGCGTATTCCTGGCGACGATCCTGAATCACAGCTTAGCGGTAATATTCGGCAGGTTCCTGGTTACGATTATTCCGTTGGATATAATTTCTTTTATTGCTTCTTTGTCTTTTGTGTTTTTCGGGATCTGGACGATTAAAGGTGATAGCCTTGACGATAAAAATAAGCCTGCCGGTAAATTTGGGCCTGTGCTTACAGTAGCAATCGCGTTTTTTTTCGCCGAGATGGGGGACAAAACGCAATTAGCTACAATTGCTTTGGCGGTTAAGTATCAAAGCGCGCTGAATGTTTTAATCGGCACGACATTAGGTATGCTGGTTTCCGATTCAATCGGTATAATTGCCGGGGTTGTATTGCGCCGGCATATACCGGAAAAAGCGATTAAATGGTTTTCCGCGTGTTTATTTATTTTATTTGGCCTGATTGGGATGTATAATATTTTAGTTGCCCGTTTAGGTTAAAAGTGGGCAAGAAATTTAGATTAAGGAGGTTTTATGCGCACGTTTATTTTAATATTGCAGTGCCAAGACCAGAAAGGGATTGTCGCCCGGATTTCCGATTTTATTCTTAAGCATCAAGGCAATATCATTACCGCTGATCAATATAGCACTAACTTTGAAGGCGGTTTTTTC